>CAKMPG010000106.1:0-5723 GCA_927911355.1 Streptococcus mitis
TCATTATAGGTGGTTCCTACTATGTTCAGTCGAGTGTGAATCCTAAGATTCTGGCATTCACACCAAAGGGAATCTACTTGATGGATATCAGTGATGTGACTGAGAATCGTTCTAATCACGTCGTAGAGATGCCTTGGAATCAAGTTCAAGATTTTACTTATAAGACAGTCTTGAATACAGTTAGACTTAATTGGCATTATCAAAATGAAGACTATATTTTTTCCGTGGATGTCGGTCAGATTGGTCAGCATGTGGGCCAATATCAATTTAACAAAGACCATTATGACTATTTAGCCCAACAGGATTTCTTTCAGTCAAAGTAAACTCTAGCAATCATTGTCACAAAAGAATCTGGCAGCTTTTCTGGATTCTTTTTAGCTTTACTAGATAAGTCTATAGTTTGAAACTATAACTAGCTCTTGAAAAGAAGAAAATGAGTTGATGAAAATAAGTGGTACAATAGTTACTATAGATTTGGAGGTATTGTATGAGCAAGGAATTACACATCAACACAATTTTGGCCCAGGCGGGTATTAAGTCAGATAAAGCGACAGGTGCTTTGGTGACACCGCTTCATTTTTCAACGACCTATCAGCATCCAGAGTTTGGTAAATCTACTGGATTTGACTATACGCGCACTAAAAACCCAACTCGCAGTAAGGCGGAAGAAGTCTTGGCGGCTATTGAGTCAGCAGACTATGCCCTAGCGACTAGCTCAGGTATGTCAGCTATTGTACTGGCCTTTAGCGTCTTTCCAGTAGGAAGTAAGGTCTTAGCTGTCCGTGACCTTTATGGAGGTTCTTTCCGCTGGTTCAACCAAGTGGAGCAGGAAGGCCGTTTCCATTTTACCTATGCCAATACAGAAGAAGAGTTGATTGCCGAGTTGGAGAAGGACGTGGATGTTCTCTATATCGAAACGCCAACCAACCCTTTGATGTTGGAATTTGATATCGAAAACTAGCAAAGTTGGCTCATGCTAAGGGTGCCAAAGTGGTGGTGGACAATACTTTCTACAGCCCTATCTACCAACGTCCGATTGAAGATGGAGCAGATATCGTTCTTCATTCAGCAACCAAGTATCTAGCAGGGCACAATGATGTCTTGGCTGGAGTGGTTGTGACCAATAGTTTAGAACTATACGAGAAACTCTTTTACAATCTCAATACGACAGGGGCAGTCTTGTCTCCATTTGACAGTTATCAATTGATTCGTGGTCTCAAGACCTTGTCTCTTCGTATGGAGCGCTCAACAGCCAACGCCCAAGAAGTGGTTGCCTTTTTGAAGGATTCTCCAGCAGTTAAGGAAGTTCTCTACACTGGTCGTGGGGGCATGATTTCCTTTAAAGTAGCCGATGAAACACGCATTCCTCATATTTTGAACAGTCTTAAGGTCTTCTCTTTTGCGGAAAGTTTGGGTGGGGTAGAAAGTCTGATTACTTATCCAACGACGCAAACTCACGCTGATATTCCAGCAGAAGTGCGCCATTCTTATGGTTTGACAGATGACCTCTTGCGCTTGTCGATTGGGATTGAGGATGCTAGAGATTTGATTGCAGATTTGCGCCAAGCCTTGGAAGGATAAGACAAAGATGGGAAAATATGATTTTACAAGCCTGCCCAATCGTTTAGGGCACCATACCTATAAATGGAAAGAAGCAGAAACGGATAGTGAAGTCCTACCAGCTTGGATAGCGGATATGGACTTTGTAGTCTTGCCTGAAATCCGCCAAGCTGTGCAAACTTACGCTGATCAACTGGTTTATGGCTATACCTATGCCAGTGAAGAGTTAATTAAGGAAGTTCAAAAGTGGGAAGCCATACAACACGGTTACCACTTTGACAAAGAGGCTCTTGTCTTTATCGAAGGTGTGGTACCAGCCATCTCAACAGCTATTCAAGCCTTTACAAAAGAAGGCGAGGCAGTTTTGATTAACACGCCTGTCTACCCCCCCCTTTGCCCGCAGTGTCAAGTTGAACAATCGTAGATTGATTACCAATTCTTTGGTGGAAAGGATGGTCTGTTTGAGATTGACTTTGACCGACTTGAAAAGGATTTGGTGGAAGAGGAGGTCAAACTTTATATTCTCTGCAATCCTCACAATCCTGGTGGACGTGTTTGGGAAAAAGAAGTGTTGGAGAAGATTGGCCAACTCTGCCAAAAACACGGTGTTTTCTTGGTTTCGGATGAGATTCACCAAGATTTTGGCCCTCTTTGGTCACAAGCACCATTCCTTCAATACCATCAATCCTGATTTTAAAGAATTTGCTATCGTCTTAAGCAGTGCCACTAAAACCTTTAACATCGCTGGAACAAAAAATTCCTATGCAGTCATTGAAAATCCTAAGTTGAGAGCGGCTTACCAGAAACGTCAGTTGGCTAATAATCAGCATGAAATTTCAGGCTTGGGTTATTTGGCGACAGAAGCTGCTTATCGCTATGGGAAGGATTGGTTAGAGGAACTCAAGCAAGTCTTTGAAGACCATATCAATTATGTGGTTGATCTATTTGGTAAAGAGACTAAAATCAAGGTCATGAAACCGCAAGGAACCTACTTGATTTGGCTTGATTTTCAGCCTATGACCTGACTGATGAAAGATTGCAAGAGCTTTTGAGAAATGAAGCCAAGGTTATCCTCAACCGTGGTTTGGATTTTGGGGAGGAAGGAAGTCTCCATGCCCGCCTCAATGTAGCCATGCCTAAATCTCTGTTGCAAGAAGTTTGTCAGCGAATTGTGACGACTTTTGCTAAACTTTAAAAATCCAGCCTTCTAGGAGAAAAAGTATCCTTAGAAGGCTATTTTCATAGGCGAAAATATGGTATAATAAAAAAGATAAGGTAAAGGTAAAAATATGGCTAAATTGATTCCGGGGAAGGTCCGTATCGAAGGCGTTGCCCTTTATGAAACTGGTAAGGTTGACATTATCAAGGAAAAGAACAATCGGCTCTACGCTCGCGTTTCAGAAGAAGAACTGCGCTATAGTTTAGAGGATGATTTGGTTTTTGTGCTTGCGATTTTTCCAAAGGAGGGGCTACTGTGTGCATTTGGCAGCGCTGGAGCATTTTTTGAAAAATGATGAGCGCGGTCAGGAAATCTTGCAAAGTCTGGAAGAAGGTCATGAGGAAAAAGAGGCCGTTGAAACCAAGGTGACCTTGGGCGGCAAATTTTTGGAACGAATCTTATCTCCAAAATCAGACCGAACCTATGAGTTGTCAGCTGTGGGTCAGGTGGAAGCAGGAAGCAATCATATCTTGTGGACTCTGAGAATCGGGCAAATCAATAGCCAAAAATACTACGTTATTCGGGATATTCCACTCTTTTTAAAAGTCGTCGAGAAGAGAAAACCTTATATGATTGGTAAAACTTATGAGGAGTCTCTATCTTGGGAAGCCTTTAATGAGGAAAGTCAAGAGCTTCTGACTTTCTTAGGCGGACTAATGGAGGAAGGACTTAGTCCAGAGCTTTTTTTCCAAAACCAAGGTCGGCATCTCTTTTTCCCTCTGACTTTTTTTGAGCAGGGTGTGAATTTACTGATGACCTTGCCCCATTTTCAATTTGACCATCAAGTGGATAGCTACCAGACTCTACTTTTCAGGATATGCATGCGGATGCTAATCTATTTGCCTTTACAGTAACAGAATACTCATGATTATTTTGAAATGGAAATCGGTGAGAGTCCAAGGGTTAATGTCTTTTATCAGGGAGCTGTGCTTTTCCATAAAGGACAGGTTTATTTTCTAACAGACCAGCAGATGTGCCTTCTCAAGGAAATCAAAGCGCTGCCTTTGGATCAACATGGAAAGAAATACCTGCAATTTGATAGTAGTGACCGAGATAAGTTGGCTTCTTGTTTAACTCTTTTTAGCCAGATGGGGACCGTTTCAGCTCCAGAACGTCTACAAATCAAAACTTTTACACCCTCTTTTTACTTTGATAGGGAAGAGGATAATCGGATTCGTTTAGAAATTCAGTTTGATTATGGAGATAAGAAGGTATCTAGCCGACAAGAGTTAGAAGAATTACCATTTTCGAGTGATGCTGAATTAGAAGAAAGAGTTTTCCAAGTCTGTTTGGTTGCGGGCTTTGAAGCAGATTTCAATCTTGGCGTCAGGCCCTAAAAGCAGAGTCTGTCTATCATTTCTTTCATGAAATCATTCCAGTCTTTGAAAAACTCGGAAATGTTGATTTATCAGACAAGTTAGAAGAACTCTATAATCTAGCAAGCCCTCAAGTACAGATTGCTTCCAAGGGAGGCCTCTTGGAAATCCAATTTGATTTTCAAGATATTGCCCAGGAGGAAATTGACCAAGCCATGCAGGCCTTGTTGATAATCGAGATTTTTATATTGATTCGTCCAATCAAGTCTACTTTTTTGATGAAGAAACCAAGAAAATTCGCCAAAATCTACAGGAACTGGGGCAGTTTGAATTAAAAGATGGGACCTTGCAGGCTCGAAAATCTTTGGCTTATAGTTTAGCTTATCTTTTTGAAGGGCGAGACCGTGTTTCTTTTTCACAAGAATTCCAGAATTTGGCCCACGATTTGACGCATCCAGAGGACTTCCCTAGACAAGAAACTCAGGTTCAGGCTGACTTGCGAGATTATCAGGAAAAGGGAATCAGCTGGCTGCAAATGCTCCATCATTATGGTTTTGGTGGGATTTTGGCTGATGATATGGGACTTGGTAAAACCCTGCAGACCATTGCTTTTTTGACCAGCCAAGTGACAAAAGAAAGTCGAGTCTTGATTCTCGCTCCGTCAGGTTTGATTTACAACTGGGCAGATGAGTTTCAGAAATTTGCCCCACAGTTGGATGTGGCTGTTGTTCATGGTTTGAAAGCTAGTCGTGAAGAGATTCTTGACGAGAACCATCAAATCTATGTGACGAGCTATGCCACCTTCCGTCAGGATAGTGATTTTTATCAGGGGATGGCCTTTGACTTCCTTTCTTAGATGAGGCTCAGGTTATGAAAAATGCCCAGACCAAGATTGCCCAGAACTTGAGACAATTTGTGGTGCCGTCAGTTTTTGCCTTGTCAGGAACTCCGATTGAAAACCATCTGGGTGAACTGTGGTCTATTTTCCAAATCGTCATGCCAGGACTTTTGCCAAGCAAGAAAGAATTTATGAAATTACCAGCTGAGCGCGTTGCTCAGTTTATCAAACCTTTCGTGATGCGACGTAAGAAAGAAGAAGTTCTGACTGAATTACCAGACTTAATCGAAGTGGTTTATAAAAATGAACTGGAAGACCAGCAAAAGGCTATTTACCTAGCCCAGTTGCAACAGATGCGAGACCGTCTGGCTCAAGTGTCAGATCAGGAATTTCAGCGAAGTCGTGTGGAAATCTTGTCTGGTCTGATGCGCTTGCGTCAAATCTGTGACACTCCTGCCCTCTTTATGGAAGATTATCAGGGAGCCAGTGGCAAACTGGATAGTCTTCGGACCTGCTACTACAGGTGGCAGACGGCGGACACCGTGTCTTGATTTTCTCGCAGTTCAAGGGAATGTTGGAAAAATTGAACAAGAACTGCCAGACTTGGGCTTGACATTCTTTAAAATTACGGGTTCAACCCCAGCCAAGGAAAGACAAGACATGACCAAAGCCTTTAACCAAGGGGAAAGAGATGCCTTTCTGATTTCCCTTAAGGCTGGTGGTGTCGGTCTGAACCTGACAGGTGCTGATACGGTTATCTTGGTTGACCTTTGGTGGAATCCTGCGATAG
>CAKMPG010000107.1:0-2887 GCA_927911355.1 Streptococcus mitis
TTATATCACAAAATAGATTCACAATATGATATGCAGTACAATTCAATGGTATGTAAGCACTTTAAAAAAAGAGTTATTTTGTTTCAAAAATGGTATAATGAGGAGACGATAGAAAGGAGTATTTATGGAGCAAAAAGAGAAACATTTTAGCCTATCTTGGTTTTTCAAGTGGTTTTTGGATAACAAGGCCATTACTGTATTTTTGGTAACCTTATTATTGGGGACTCAATCTGTTTATTTTAAGCAAGATTAGTTTCTTATTTTCACCTGTTTTAGACTTTTTGGCAGTCGTTGATGTTGCCAGTCATTCTATCTGGTTTACTATACTATTTATTAAATCCTATAGTTGATTGGATGGAGAAGCATAAGATTAATCGGGTCATAGCCATCAGTATTGTCTTTGTCATTATCGCTCTCTTTATCATTTGGGGCTTGGCAGTAGCTATTCCAAATCTGCAACGTCAAGTTTTAACATTTGCAAGAAATGTACCAATCTACCTCGAAGATGCTGATCGAGTTATTGATGATTTGGTCACTAAGCGTTTACCAGATGATTTCAGGCCTCAGTTAGAGCAAGTTTTGACAAACTTCTCAAGTCAGGCTACAGTTTGGGCAAGTAAAGTTTCTTCTCAGGCAGTCAACTGGGTGAGCGCCTTTATTAGCGGGGCTTCTCAAGTGATTGTTGCCTTGATTATCGTTCCTTTCATGCTCTTTTATCTCTTACGTGATGGAAAAGGACTACGTCACTATTTGACCCAATTCATGCCAACGAAATTTGAAAGAACCTGTTGGACAAGTTTTATCAGATGTGAATCAACAGTTGTCCAACTATGTTCGAGGGCAAGTAACAGTAGCTATTATTGTTGCGGTAATGTTTATGATTTTCTTCAAGATCATTGGTCTACGCTATGCAGTTACGTTGGGTGTTACTGCTGGTATTTTAAATCTGGTTCCTTATTTGGGTAGCTTCTTAGCCATGCTTCCTGCCCTAGTATTGGGCTTGATTGCTGGGCCAGTCATGCTTTTAAAAGTAGTGATTGTCTTTGTTGTAGAACAAACTATTGAAGGCCGTTTTGTCTCTCCATTGATTTTGGGAAGTCAATTAAACATCCATCCTATTAATGTTCTCTTTGTTTTGTTAACTTCAGGATCCATGTTTGGTATCTGGGGAGTTTTACTTGGTATTCCGGTTTATGCTTCTGCTAAAGTTGTCATTTCAGCCATTTTCGAATGGTACAAGGTAGTCAGTGGCCTATATGAAGAAGAGGGCGAGGAAGTCAAGAGTGAACAATAGTCAACAGATGTTACATGCTTTGGAAGAGCAAGATTTAGCCAAGGCAGAGCACTATTTCGCCGAAGCTTTAGAAAATGATCCAAGTGACCTTCTGTATGAGTTAGCAACTTATCTTGAAGGAATTGGTTTCTATCCTCAGGCCAAGGAAATTTACCTGAAAATCGTAGAGGATTTCCCAGAGCTTCATCTTAATCTAGCAACAATCGCTAGCGAGGATGGTCAAATCGAAGAAGCCTTTGCTTATCTTGAGGAAATCCAAGCTGACAGTGACTGGTATGTCTCGGCTTTGCTTCTTAAGGCAGATCTTTACCAGTTGGAAGGTTTGACAGATGTGGCGCGTGAGAAACTGCTGGAGGCTTTGACCTACTCAGAGGATCCTCTCTTGATATTGGGATTAGCAGAGTTGAATAGTGAGTTGGAAAATTATCAAGAGGCCATTCAAGGCTATGCCCAGTTAGATAATCGTACTATTTATGAGCAAACAGGCATTTCTACCTATCAACGGATTGGCTTTGCCTATGCACAGTTGGGGAAATTTGAAACGGCTGCAGAGTTTTTAGAAAAAGCCCTGGAGTTAGAATACGATGACCTAACAGCTTTTGAGTTGGCCAGTCTTTACTTTGATCAAGAAGAATACCAAAAAGCTGTCCTCTATTTTAAGCAGCTTGATACCATTTCTCCTGACTTTGAAGGCTATGAATATGGTTATAGTCAGGCCTTACATAAGGAACATCAAGTTCAAGAAGCCCTACGTATCGCTAAGCAAGGCTTAGAGAAAAATCCCTTTGAAACTCGCCTCTTGCTAGCTGCTTCACAATTCTCTTATGAATTGCATGATGCCAGTAGTGCAGAAAACTACCTCCTTACTGCAAAAGAAGATGCTGAGGATACGGAAGAAATCTTACTTCGTCTAGCCACAATTTATCTAGAACAGGAACGTTATGAGGACATTCTAGACTTGCAAAATGATGAGCCAGAGAATCTTTTGACCAAGTGGATGATTGCTCGTTCTTATCAAGAAATGGACGATTTAGATACCGCCTACGAGCATTATCAAGAGTTGGCAGGAGATTTAAAGGACAATCCAGAGTTTCTGGAACACTATATCTATCTCTTGCGTGAATTGGGCTACTTTGAGGAAGCCAAAGTCAATGCTCAAACTTACTTAAAACTAGTTCCAGATGATGTACAAATGCAAGAACTATTTGAGAGATTGTAAGAATATTTTTTTAAAAACTGTATCTAATCATTTTTGATAGATATAGTTTTTTCTTTTTTAAAGAGAATTTTTTTTACAAAAATGGTTGGTTGTTTTGTTTTATTTATGCTATAATAGTATCTATTATTTTTAGGAGGTGCAGTATGTCTTATTTGTTTGAGATATTACCGAGTTTATTGAGCGGTGCAAGCATGACTTTGCATGGTTTTTGCACTTGGCTTGATTTTTTCTATTCCCTTGGCGTTTTGATTGCCTTTGCCTTGCAAGTCCATTGGAAGCCCCTCCATCATCTGATTAATATTTATAATTTGGATTATGCGAGGAACACCCTTGCTCTTGCAATTGATTTTTATTTATTATGTGCTTCCAAGTAT
>CAKMPG010000108.1:0-5164 GCA_927911355.1 Streptococcus mitis
TAATATTATAACACAAAAAGGGAAAACTTGCTAACCCTCTAACTAAGGGTTTTCAGTCAATAATTTTATTCATTTTTCGATCAAATCATAGCGTCCCATCATGACAACATGGTCACAATTGCTACATTTGATTTTGATATCTGCTCCTACACGTGTAATTTCCCAACGATTAGCTTTTTTTTCCTGTTGACTTGATTGTGCAAGCATGTGGTTTTTTCATTTCAACAAAATTTCCAACTTGATACATACTACTCTCCTTTTCTTTTTCGATTATATCATAAAAGAGGCGAGCCAGGCTTCAACCTCTTTCACTTAATTTGTACGAACTGGTGTAATGAGCTGCATGAAGTCCTCATCAGTGTCCGCTGGCACAAGAGTAAATGGACGAACAGCTGAGATAAAACTAATGGTCACTTTTTCGCTATTAAAGCTTTAAGAGAATCAATCAAGTAAGTTGGGTTGAAACTAATGGTCAAATCTTCACCAGTAACCTGATCAGTATCGATTTCTTCGTTTACTTTACCAACTTCTGGCGAGTTAACATGAGCGCTAACAACCCCATCTTTTATTTCAAGTTTCACAGTACCATTTTGAGTCGCACTTGATAAAAGGCGAGCACGTTCCATTGACTGGCGTAAATTTACAACATCAAAAGTAATAGTAGTATTAAAGTCTGTCGGAATCAAGCGATCTGTATCAGGATAGTTTCCTTCGAGGAGACGAGTATAGAAGCTAATATTTTCGCTTCTAAAGAGGATTTGATTGTTAGCAAAGAAAATCTCTACAGTTTCGATATCATCTGTAAATACCGCTGAAAATTCGCGTAGAGAACGGCTAGGAATAACGACATCAAAATCATCACTATTTTTCTCAAGCGTTAATTTTTTCTGGCTTAGACGATGAGAGTCTGTTGCCACTGTTTTTAGCTCCTTGTGTTGACTCAATACAAAATGAACACCTGTTAAAATCGGACGACTTTCTTGTGTACTTGCAGCAAATGCTGTTTCATTGATAATTTTCTTGAGTAATTTTGTTTCAAGAATTAAAGGAGTGCTTGCTGAAATTTCTTGGATTCGTGGATATTGTTCACTATCTTTTCCTTTTAGGGTAATTTCTGATTTGCCACTGGTTAAAACAATTTGATTTTGTTCAATTTCTTTAAAATCAAGAGTCACATCAGGTAGACTAGATACAACATTGATAAAGAAAGAAGCTTCAAGAAGGATCGAACCTAAAGAAGTAATTAACAAACCAGCATCTTCATTTTTTTGAGAAATAAAATTTTCAATTGAAATTTGACCATTTGAACCAATTAAAGTAACACCTTCATTAGTCACGTCAATTTTTACGGTTGATAAAATAGGAATAGCATTTTTAGAACTAATAGCTCTCTTAGTAGTATTTAATGCTTGTAGAAATAAATTTTTATTAATTGAAAAATGAATCATGGATTCTCCTTTATTTATTTTTAGTATTAGAAGGATAATAGTAATAATAGAGTCTGTGAAATCTGTGGAAAACAGACTTTAAACAAGTCATATCAAGTTTTTTGGCTTGTTTAAAAAATGTGGATAAAAAAGATAATAAAGTGAAAGTTATCCACAAGTTATTTAATTTTCTTTTTGATTGATTCAATTTCTAAGCGTAAATTATCGTCTTCATCAATCAAAGATTTAATTTTAGCATGGGCATGAATGACTGTTGTGTGATCTTTTCCACCAAATTCCTTCCCAATTTTTGGAAGACTATTATCTGTTAGTTCTCTAGATAAATACATGGCTACTTGACGGGCTAACACAATATTTTGAAGGCGTCTGCTTCCCTTCATTTCTTTGACGCTGACACCATAAAAGTTACCAACTTCATTTTGGATTTTATCAATTGGGATGACGAGCATTTGGTTAACATCTTGTTTACGTGCTCGAATAGCCTCGGCAGCGATATCGATTGTGATATCCTTAATCTTCTTCACTCGGGCAATTAAAGTGATGTCGTTGATTGCTCCTTCAAGTTCTCGGACGTTTGAATCAAATTGGCCAGCTAGGTATTCTAGGGTATCACTTTGGAATGGTAGTCTAAATGCTCTGTTTTGCTTTGTAAAATGGCAATACGTGTCTCAAAGTCAGGTGGTGTGATGTTTTGCGTCAATCCCCAGCTAAAGCGCGTGACAAGTCTTTCTTCAAGTCCCTCTAAGTGTTTAGGACTACGATCACTAGTCAGAACAATTTGTTTTTGATTGCTATGGAGAACATTGAAAGTATTGAAAAATTCTTCTTGAGTTGCAACTTTTTTTCCACTCAGCGATTGGATATCATCAATTAACAAGAGATCAAGGCTACGGTAAGTTTTTTTGAATTTTTCCATTTCTCCCAGTCTCAGGTGTTCAAGAAAGTCGTTGATAAAGCTTTCAGCAGGGATGTACTTCACACGCGCATCAGGAATATTTTTCAAAATCTCATTCCCAATTGCATTGAGTAAGTGAGTCTTACCAAGGCCAGGTCCTCCATAGATAAAAAGAGGATTATAGGTCAAGGCTAAATCTTCAGAAACAGCCAAAGCGGCTGATACTGCCCAAACATTCCCATCCCCTTGAATAAAATTATCAAAGGTATATTTTTCTTTTAATCCAGTATCCGAATAAGGAATAGATGCTAACTTTGGACTATAGTCATAAAGAGTTGAATTTGGAGCTTCTTCAACTTGTGAGACGGTAGTATATTGAGGTTTGATGAAAATATAGTGGGGAGTTATCTCAGCATCATAAATTTCAAATCCAGCAACTACAATAATATCTTTTAGTTGTTTTTCCCAGACCATTTCCATTTCAGATCGTGGTAAAAATATAGTGGCAACATTTTCCTCTACCTTGATGAGTTCAGCTTGAATAGCATAGAAATCATACATGGATCGAGTCAGTCTTTCTTGAGCAAATTCTAATATACGATTCCAAAATTGTTTTTCTTTCAATCCTTTCTCCTCCTTTACTATTTAAAAGTTTAATGCTAGACTTATTTTACCATAGATAGAAAGATTTTTCCACAAGCTGTGAAAAATAATCCACAATGTTATCAAGTATTATCCACAGGTTGGGGATAAAATCAGAAACTATTGATTTATTAAGCTTTTTATTGGAAAAAATAGTGGATAACCTTGTGAGATAAGAAAATAAAAGAACAGCCTTATTTCAGGCTGTTGATAATTCTACTGTATTCTTCTTGATTTGAAAAAGAAATAATAATTTTTCCATTGTCTTTTTTAGACAATTTGATTTCTACATCTAATCCGAGTAGTTTTTTTAACTGTTCTTCTTCATTTGTATGAAATAATCATTTTTTTCTTTTTCTTTTGTTTTTCTCTGTCAGAAGAGCTTCTAACTTCCTTACAGAAATGTCTTCATATATAATCCGTTGAAAGAAATAGTCTTGTTGTTCCTTATTCAAGCCAACTAGAGAACGTGCATGGGCTTGTGATAGTTTGCCATTTTCTACTTCTGAGAGGATATGTTCTGGCAAGGACAGCAAGCGAATAGAGTTGCTGATATATGGACGAGACTTGCCCATTTTATCTGCAATTTCAGCATGGGTAAATCCTTTCTCTACAAGAGATTCATAGGCGCGTGCTTCTTCTATTGGATTTAAATTTTCTCTTTGTAAATTTTCAATGATGGACTGGACCATCATCTCTTGGTCTGAGAGCTGTTTAACAACAGCTGGGATAGACGTTAGACCAGCTAAAAGTGAAGCCCGATAGCGTCTCTCTCCCGCAAGGATTTCATAACCAATAACAGGAGATTGACGAACAATAATCGGTTGAATGACCCCATTTTCTTTGATAGACTGTGCTAGTTCATGTAGTTTTTCTCCATCAAATTCTTTTCGAGGTTGATAGGGATTTTTTTGTATATCCGTGATAGAAATCATTTCAAATTTTTCCATGATTCTACACTAACACATCTTTTCTCTTATGTAAAGCTTTCTTTACATAGATGTTAATTAAGATTCTAAATCACCTGAACTCTTGTCAAGTTTAATAGATGTAGTTTCTTCTTTACCGTTACGATAGTAAGTTATCTTAATGGTGTCTCCGATAGAATGATTGTAAAGAGCACTTTGTAAGTCTGTTGATGAAGCAATGTCTTTGTCATCTACTTTTGTAATAACATCGTATTTTTCAAGGTGACCATTGGCAGGCATATTACTTTGTACAGAACGAACAACGACACCAGATGTTACGTTACTTGGAATATTCAGTCTTCTAAGATCACTTGTATTAATATTTGAGAGATTGACCATTTGAATTCCCAAAGCTGGACGAGTCACTTTTCCGTTCTTTTCTAACTGTTCAATAATATTGATAGCATCATTTGCAGGGATTGCAAAACCAAGACCTTCTACAGATGTTCCTCCATTTGTTGCAATTTTACTTGAGGTAATTCCGATAACCTGTCCTTGAATATTGATTAGTGGGCCACCAGAGTTACCTGGGTTAATAGCAGTATCAGTTTGGATGGCTTTTGTAGAAATGGCTTGTCCATCTTCAGATTTTAAAGATACATTTCGATTAAGACTAGATACAATACCCTGAGTGACAGTATTTGCATATTCAGAACCCAATGGGCTACCAATAGCAATGGCAGTTTCTCCTACGGTTAACTTGCTAGAATCACCAAACTCAGCTACTGTTGTCACTTTTTCTGAAGAGATTTTGACGACAGCAATATCAGAGAAAGTGTCCGCTCCGACAATTTCTCCGGGTACTTTAGTTCCATCTGACAAACGAATATCTACTTTGCTGGCGCCATTTATAACGTGATTATTGGTGACGATGTAAGCTTCTTTGTCATTCTTTTTATAAATAACCCCAGATCCTTCACTAGAGATTTGCTGAGAATCTGTGTCAGTATCATCATTACCAAATACGCTATTTGTCTGTTTGCTGAATAAGTAATAACTGAAACAACAGCATCTTTTACTTTGTTAACAGCCTGTGTTGTTGAATTTTCATTCTTATAGGCAGTCTGTGTAATAGTACTATTGTTGTTAGAGGTACTTACAGTACTTTTTTGAGTTAGTTGGTTTATTGAAAAGCTACCCAAGGCTCCACTAATAAAGCTAATGACGATAACGACTAATAATTGAAACCCTTTTTGTAAAATGTTTTTAAA
>CAKMPG010000109.1:0-3161 GCA_927911355.1 Streptococcus mitis
CAAAATCCTTTTTGTCTCACAAATAGGATTTTTTTATAGTCCAAATTCACAAAGATCTTCATTGTAACAACTTCTCAAAGCTGCAATCTTTTTACTTGCTTTACACCCCAATCCTGTTATAATGAGAGTATAGAAATTTGACTATTTTTGACCATTAAACAGGTCAGGCTAAATAAAGAAATGAGGTAGATGTATGCTTTGTCAAAACTGTAAAATCAATGACTCAACGATTCATCTTTATACCAATCTCAATGGAAAGCAAAAACAAATTGACCTCTGTCAAAACTGCTATAAGATTATCAAGACAGATCCTAACAATAGCCTCTTTAAAGGTATTACGGATCTGAACAATCGTGACTTTGATCCCTTTGGTGATTTCTTCAATGACCTAAACAATTTCAGGCCTTCTAACAATACTCCTCCGACTCCCCCAACCCAATCAGGTGGAGGTTACGGTGGAAATGGCGGTTATGGTTCCCAAAATCGTGGACCTGCTCAAACTCCTCCACCAAGCCAAGAAAAAGGCCTACTGGAAGAATTTGGTATCAACGTAACTGAAATTGCCCGTCGTGGAGATATTGACCCCGTTATTGGGCGCGACGATGAGATTATCCGTGTCATAGAAATTCTCAATCGCAGAACCAAGAATAATCCTGTTCTTATCGGTGAACCAGGTGTCGGAAAAACTGCCGTTGTCGAAGGTCTAGCTCAGAAAATAGTTGATGGAGATGTTCCCCATAAACTACAAGGAAAACAAGTCATCCGTCTGGATGTGGTTAGCTTAGTTCAAGGAACGGGTATCCGTGGACAATTTGAAGAACGCATGCAAAAACTCATGGAAGAAATTCGCAAACGTGAGGACATCATCCTCTTTATCGATGAAATCCATGAAATTGTCGGTGCTGGTTCTGCGGGCGATGGCAATATGGATGCAGGAAATATCCTCAAGCCCGCCCTTGCTCGTGGAGAGCTGCAATTGGTCGGTGCTACTACCCTCAATGAATACCGTATCATTGAAAAAGATGCAGCCCTAGAGCGTCGTATGCAACCTGTTAAAGTGGATGAACCAACAGTGGAGGAAACATTTACTATCCTCAAAGGCATTCAAAAGAAATACGAAGACTACCACCACGTTCAGTATACCGATGCTGCAATTGAAGCAGCTGCAACTCTGTCCAATCGCTACATCCAAGATCGCTTCTTGCCTGACAAGGCCATTGACCTCCTAGATGAAGCTGGTTCTAAGATGAACTTGACCTTGAATTTTGTGGATCCTAAAGTAATCGATCAGCGCTTGATTGAGGCTGAAAATCTTAAATCTCAAGCTACACGAGAAGAAGATTTTGAGAAGGCCGCCTACTTCCGTGACCAGATTGCCAAGTATAAGGAAATGCAAAAGAAAAAGGTCACAGACCAAGATACTCCTATCATTAGTGAGAAAACCATTGAGCACATTATCGAGCAGAAAACCAATATTCCTGTTGGTGATTTAAAAGAGAAAGAACAATCTCAACTCATCCATCTAGCCGAAGACCTCAAGTCTCATGTTATTGGACAAGATGATGCTGTCGATAAGATTGCCAAGGCTATTCGCCGTAATCGTGTTGGACTTGGGACTCCTAATCGCCCCATCGGAAGCTTCCTCTTTGTTGGCCCAACTGGTGTCGGTAAGACAGAACTTTCCAAACAACTAGCCATCGAACTCTTTGGTTCTGCTGACAGCATGATTCGCTTTGATATGAGTGAATACATGGAAAAACATAGTGTTGCGAAGTTGGTCGGCGCCCCTCCAGGTTATGTTGGATATGATGAGGCTGGACAATTAACTGAAAAAGTTCGTCGCAATCCATATTCTCTCATCCTTCTCGATGAAGTGGAAAAAGCCCATCCAGATGTCATGCATATGTTCCTGCAAGTCTTGGACGATGGACGTTTGACAGATGGGCAAGGACGTACCGTCAGCTTCAAGGATGCCATTATTATCATGACCTCAAATGCAGGTACAGGTAAGGCTGAAGCCAGCGTTGGTTTTGGGGCAGCTCGCGAAGGACGTACCAACTCTGTTCTCGGTGAACTCGGCAACTTCTTTAGCCCAGAATTTATGAACCGTTTTGACGGCATCATCGAGTTCAAAGCTCTCAGCAAGGACAACCTCCTTCAAATCGTCGAGCTCATGCTAGCAGATGTTAACAAGCGTCTCTCTAGCAACAATATCCATCTCGATGTGACAGACAAGGTCAAGGAAAAATTGGTTGACCTCGGTTATGATCCAAAAATGGGAGCACGACCACTTCGTCGTACTATTCAAGACTATATTGAGGACGCAATCACTGACTACTACCTTGAAAATCCAAGCGAAAAAGAACTCAAGGCAGTAATGACCAGCAAGGGCAAGATTCAAATTAAGTCTGTCAAAAAAGCTGAAGTTAAAACTTCTGAAAAAGAAGTATAAATCCTATAGAAAAGGAGTTGAAAATGAAAATTTTCTACTCCTTTTTACTAAAATAACTATAAGTTCTTGACAGCTCGGCCTTTGTCCATTAAGATAATAATAAAGATAATAGATAATGAGGAAAATGCAATGGCAAACCCAACTTTCGGAGAAAAGAAAGCAAATACAGACTATGTTTCACGCTATGGCGTATATGCAGTTATCCCTGATGCTGAACAAAAACAAATTGTTCTTGTTCAAGCACCCAATGGCGCCTGGTTCCTACCAGGTGGTGAAATTGAAGCAGGTGAAAATCATCAAGAAGCCCTAAAGCGTGAATTGATTGAAGAACTCGGCTTCACAGCTGAAATTGGTACTTATTACGGACAAGCTGACGAATATTTCTACTCTCGTCATCGTGACACCTACTACTACAATCCTGCCTATCTCTATGAAGCGATTTCTTTCAAAGAAGTGCAAAAGCCACTAGAAGACTTTAATCATATTGCCTGGTTCCCTATTGACGAGGCTATTAAAAACCTCAAACGTGGTAGCCATAAATGGGCTATTGAATCTTGGAAAAACAGCATAAGATTGACTAAATCAAGCTACTTTATTTAAAAAGTGCTATAATAGAATTAGAAAATCGGAGGAAATGTTATGAAGCTAATCAATACGACAACTCACACTCGCAACTTGTTAAAAGCAGCTAGAAAGTACAGATGCAACC
>CAKMPG010000110.1:0-4038 GCA_927911355.1 Streptococcus mitis
TTCAGACTTCAACAAGGGGAATATCAAGGCACGTTGCCGTATGATTGCTCAGTATGCCCTTGCTGGTTCCCATAGCGGAGCGGTCATTGGAACAGACCATGCTGCGGAAAATATCACAGGTTTCTTTACCAAGTTTGGTGACGGGGGTGCAGATATTCTCCCTCTTTACCGCCTCAATAAACGCCAAGGAAAACAACTCTTACAGGAACTTGGTGCAGACCCAGCCCTTTATGAAAAAATCCCAACGGCAGACCTAGAAGAAGATAAACCAGGTCTAGCTGACGAAGTGGCCCTCGGAGTCACTTATGAAGAGATTGACGACTACCTAGAAGGCAAAAAAATCAGCTCAGAAGCCCAAGAAAGAATCGAAAACTGGTGGCACAAAGGCCAACACAAACGCCACCTACCAATCACAATTTTTGATGACTTTTGGGAGTAAAAAGGTCCGGGGGACCTTTTTAGCCCGAGTCTAGAAACGGGAAAACGAGGAACCTCCAGTGGAGGTTTTCAGTCTCTCACCTTGAAATAAGAAAGTGAGAGAAGGTCCGGTAACTTGAAGAGTTCGATTTCGTCGTCTCACCCCCGCAACGATGACTAGGTTTGAAAAAGCTTGCTAGAGCGTATTTCAAACCAGACAGCGACTGCATCAAGGAACTAGAGTAAAAACTTGTTTTCTAGCTGTTACTGAGTTTAGTTTTTTTACCCCGAGCACGGAAATAAATAAGCGAGGAGGTCCGGGGACCTTTTTAGATTGAGCCTTGAAATTCAAAAGCAAAGTAAATTTAAATTGAGGTTGGGCAGAGAATCATCTATCAGAAAGCGAGGTAGTATCATGCAAGTATTACAGACAGATCGTTTAATCTTGCGAAGATTTGTGGAGAGTGATGCGGAAGCCATGTTTCAAAATTGGGCTTCGTCCGCTGAAAATTTAACCTACGTCACTTGGGATCCTCATCCTGATGTCGATGTGACTCGAAACTCGATTCGTAATTGGGTTGATTCTTATGCTAATCCCAACTATTACAAATGGGCCATTTGTCTCAAAGAAAACCCGGAACAGGTGATAGGAGATATCAGCATCGTTACAATAGATGAGAACGATTTTTCTTGTGAAATTGGCTATGTGCTAGGCAAGAAATACTGGGGTCATGGTATGATGACAGAGGCTTTGAAAGCTGTCTTGGACTTTTGTTTTACTCAAGCAGGTTTTCAAGATGTCAGAGCACGATATGCTAGTCTTAATCCAGCTTCAGGTCGTGTCATGGAGAAGGCTGGAATGTCCTATCTCAAGACTATTACCAATGGTGTAGAGAGAAAAGGCTATCTTGTGGACCTTATTTATTATCAGATAAGTAGGTAAGAATAGTGAATTTTCTTTTCAGTTTCCATCAAAGTCAGACTTTGTCTGGCTTTTTTTGCAACATTTTTTACATAACCTGATTAAATTCCTATTTTTCCCTATCATTATCCCTATTTTTTCTGGAATTTTGAGGCTATAATAGTCCTATCAAATCAAAGAATGGAGGAAGGCAATGGATAATATAATCTTTTTATCAGTGTTTTTCTTGCTGGAATTCTTTCCTTCTTTTCTCCTTGTATCTTACCCTTGTTACCGGTCTATGCAGGGGTACTACTGGATGATAAAGATGGTGCTCAGGTTTCTAGTGGCAAATGTTCAATCTCACTTGTTAGTTTATTGCGAACTCTGGCCTTTATTGCAGGGATATCCTTTGTTTTTATCTTACTAGGCTATGGAGCTGGTTTTTTAGGCAATTTGCTTTATGCTTCTTGGTTTCAGTATGTGACGGGTGCGGTTATCATTCTCTTGGGCTTGCACCAGATGGAAGTCTTACATTTTCAGGGACTCTACAAGGAAAGAAGGATACAATTAAAGAGACAGGTACAAAAGGGTAAGGGCTATAGTCAGGCATTTTTTACTGGGGTTGACCTTTAGTTTTGCTTGGACGCCTTGTGTTGGGCCGGTTCTTGGCTCTGTTTTGGCTTTAGCAGCTTCAGGTGGTTCAGGTGCTTGGCAGGGAGCTGGTCTCATGTTAATTTATACGCTGGGTCTAGCGCTACCATTTTTGGTTCTAGCTCTAGCCTCCAGCTATGTTTTGAAACATTTCCGAAAACTTCATCCCTACCTCGGAACCCTCAAAAAAGTAGGTGGTTTCCTCATTATCGTGATGGGAATCTTGGTGCTTTTGGGAAATGCTTCCATTTTGACTACATTATTTGAATAGAGAGGAAGAAGAAATGAAAAAATGGCAAACATGTCTCCTTGGAGTCGGCTCAATCTGTTGCTTGGCAGCCTGTTCGGCTAAAAATATGTCAGACCAATCTACTATGAAGGAGCAAACAAAAACAGAACAAGTCAGTTCACAAACTGCTACTAAAGGTCAGGCGGTTGCTGATTTTGAACTAACGGGAGTAGACGGCAAGACCTATCGCTTGTCTGATTACAAGGGCAAGAAAGTCTATCTCAAATTCTGGGCTTCTTGGTGTTCCATCTGTCTAGCCAGTCTTCCAGATACGGATGAAATTGCTAAGGATGCTGGTGATGACTATGTAGTTTTGACAGTGGTCTCTCCTGGACACAAGGGTGAACAAGCAGAAGCGGACTTTAAGAATTGGTACAAGGGTTTGGATTATAAAAATTTCCCAGTTCTAATTGACCCGTCGGGCAAACTATTGGAAAGTTATGGTGTCCGTTCTTACCCAACTCAAGCCTTTATAGACAAGGAAGGAAAGCTGGTCAAAACGCAACCTGGTTTTATGGATAAGGATATGATTTTAAAAACATTGAAAGAAATGGGGTAGAGAAAGATCATGAATGATAAAGTAAAATTGTTTGTCTTGGCAGGAATCTTTTTCCTAGCCATAAGCGGTTTCTATTTTCTATTGATGCGAAATGCAGGGCAGACGGATAGCTCGCAAATTGAGAAAGCATCAGTTAGCCAAGGAGGAAAAACAGTGAAAAAAACAGAAGTGAGTAAAGATGCAGATTTGCACGAAATTTATCTGGCTGGAGGTTGTTTCTGGGGAGTTGAGGAATATTTCTCACGCGTTCCTGGAGTGACAGA
Organism: Streptococcus mitis; assembly: GCA_927911355.1. GTDB lineage: Bacteria > Bacillota > Bacilli > Lactobacillales > Streptococcaceae > Streptococcus > Streptococcus mitis_DD. The sequence continues at coordinate 3,084 of CAKMPG010000110.1, forward strand.
TGCCGTATCAGGCTATGCAAATGGTAGAGGGGAGACAACCAAGTACGAATTGATTAACCAAACAGGTCATGCGGAGACTGTCCATGTCACCTATGATGCCAAGCAAATTTCCCTCAAGGAAATCCTGCTTCATTATTTCCGCATTATCAATCCAACCAGCAAAAATAAACAAGGAAATGATGTGGGAACCCAGTACCGTACTGGTGTTTATTACACAGATGACAAGGATTTAGAGGTGATTAACCAAGTCTTTGATGAGGTGGCTAAGAAATACGATCAACCTCTAGCAGTTGAAAAGGAGAACTTGAAAAATTTTGTAGTGGCTGAGGATTACCACCAAGACTATCTCAAGAAAAATCCAAATGGCTACTGCCATATCAATGTCAATCAGGCAGCCTATCCCGTCATTGATGCCAGCAAATATCCCAAACCAAGTGATGAGGAATTGAAAAAGACTTTGTCACCTGAGGAGTATGCAGTTACCCAGAAAAATCAAACAGAACGAGCTTTTTCAAACCGTTACTGGGATAAATTTGAATCTGGTATCTATGTGGATGTGGCAACTGGCGAACCTCTCTTTTCATCAAGGATAAGTTTGAGTCTGGTTGTGGCTGGCCTAGTTTTACCCAACCAATCAGTCCAGATGTTGCTACTTACAAAGAAGATAAGTCTTACAATATGACGCGAATGGAAGTGCGAAGCCGAGTTGGAGATTCTCACCTTGGCCATGTCTTTACAGATGGGCCTCAGGACAAGGGTGGCTTGCGCTACTGTATTAATAGTTCTCTCTATCCGCTTTATTCCCAAAGATCAAATGGAAGAAAAAGGTTACGCTTATTTACTAGATTATGTGATTAGAGGGCTTTCCTAAGCAGTTAGAGGAGAATTTTGCTATACTGATACTAGTAAGTGACAAGGAGAGAGCATGACCTATACAATCTTAATCGTAGAAGAT
>CAKMPG010000111.1:0-7644 GCA_927911355.1 Streptococcus mitis
ATACATCTGAGGGAGAAGAAGTATGCTCCTGTTAAGGCTCAGGACTTTGTGACAGGTCTTAAATATGCGACAGATAAGAAATCAGAAGCCCTTTACTTGGTACAAGATTCAATTAAAGGTTTGGACGCATACGCTAAAGGGGAAAATAAAAGATTTCTCTCAAGTTGGGATTAAAGCGATTGACGATCAAACAGTCCAATACACTTTGAACAACCTGAAAGTTTTTGGAATTCTAAAAACAACCATGGGTGTCTTGGCACCAGTTAATGAAGAGTTTTTGAACTCAAAAGGGGATGATTTTGCCAAAGCAACAGATCCAAGTAGTATCTTGTACAATGGTCCTTATTTGTTGAAATCTATTGTAACCAAATCTGCTGTTGAATTTGCGAAAAATCCTAACTACTGGGATAAAGACAATGTCCATATTGACAAAGTGAAATTGTCATTCTGGGATGGTCAAGATACTAGTAAACCTGCAGAAAACTTTAAAGATGGTAGCTTAACAGCAGCTCGTCTCTATCCAACTAGTGCAAGTTTTGCAGAGCTTGAGAAAGAGATGAAGGATAATATTGTCTATACCCAACAAGATTCTACGACTTATGTAGTGGGGACAAATATTGACCGTCAGTCCTACAAATATACTTCTAAGACTAGCGAAGAACAAAAGACATCTACTAAAAAGGCTCTCTTAAACAAGGATTTCCGTCAGGCGATTGCTTTTGGTTTTGATCGTACGGCCTATGCCTCTCAGTTGAATGGACAAACTGGAGCAAGCAAAATCTTACGTAATATCTTTGTTCCACCAACATTTGTTCAAGCAGATGGTAAAAACTTTGGAGATATGGTCAAAGAAAAATTGGTGACTTATGGGGATGAATGGAAGGATGTGAACCTTGCCGATGCTCAAGACGGTCTGTACAATCCTGAAAAAGCTAAAGCAGAATTTGCTAAGGCTAAGACTGCTCTTCAGGCAGAAGGAGTACAGTTCCCAATTCACCTAGATATGCCTGTTGATCAGACAGCAACTACAAAAGTTCAACGTGTCCAATCTATGAAACAATCCTTGGAAGCGACTTTAGGATCTGATAATGTGGTTATTGATATTCAACAATTACAAAAAGATGACCTATTGAATGTTACTTTATTTGCACAAACTGCTGCTGGTGAGGATTGGGATCTTTCTGATAACGTTGGATGGGGACCAGACTTCTCAGATCCATCAACTTATCTTGACATCATCAAGCCTTCTGTAGGGGAAAATACGAGAACTTATCTAGGATTTGATTCAGGAAAAGACAATGAGGCGGCTAAGAAGGTTGGTCTCAATGATTATGATAAAATGGTCAATGAAGCAGGTGAAGAAACTACAGATGTTACAAAACGTTATAACAAGTATGCCGAAGCTCAAGCTTGGTTGACAGATAGTGCCTTAGTCATCCCAACAACTTCTAAAACTGGTCGTCCAATCTTGTCTAAGATGGTACCATTTACTTTACCTTTCTCTTTCTCAGGTAACAAGGGGACAAGCGATCCGCTCCGATACAAATACCTTGAACTTCAAGACAAGGCAGTCACTGCAGATGAATATCAAAAAGCTCAAGATAAATGGATGAAAGAAAAAGGAGAATCCAATAAAAAAGCGCAAGAAGAACTCGCAAAACATGTGAAATAAGATAAAAAGAAGTTAGTTATTCGCTAACTTCTTTTGGTTTATCGAAAATGAATTGGTGCCGATCATCGCTTTTAGATATGATAGATCCTATTTTGTTGAAGAAAAAATCCTGAGCCTTTATTCTCAGAATTTTCTTTTATCTTACTGTTGTGGTTGCTGTTGAACTTGTGGATTTTGTGGTGTTGGTTGTACTGGTTGTGTCGGCTGAACAGCCTGACCAGCTTGTCCTTGATTAGGATCAGTTGCTGGAGCATTATTGGGTTGTTGACCAACCGTAGTACTTGCCTGTGTAGTTGAACTTTCAGCTGTTGAGGATTGTTGAGTAGAGGATTCAGTCCATATTGGGCGAGCTCCATTTTTGAATACAAATTCCCCGTTTCTGAAAAGTCCGTCTGGCATCGTCCAGTCTTCTGGATGAGTATCTTCTGATAGATACGTTATCATTGAGCGATAAACTTTAGCTGCAACTAGGAAACCATCTCCAACGATAGGAGTTAAACGATTCGAATAACCTGTCCATACAGCCATAGAATACTTACGAGTATAACCAACAAACATTTCATCTGGAGCTACATAGCCGGTGTTCTTGATGTGTTTTTCAATTTCATCATCTGTGTAGTTAGAAGTACCTGTCTTACCAGCTTGCGCTAACCATGGGAGATAGGCTCCACGACCAGTTCCGTATGCCAAGACAGTTTTCATCATTTCGGTCATCATGTAAGCAGTTGTTTCTTTCATAGCTCGTGTACCAGCATCTGAAAATTCTTTTTCACTACCGTCACTGAAGACGACCTTATTGATATACATGGGTTTGTGGTAAATTCCACCGTTGGCAAAAGCAGCATAGGCTGCAGCCATTTTTTCACTGCTTGCACCGTATTGTTTGTTAGATTCTGTTGTATTACTTGAAATGGCGTTTGCATAGTGGATGCTTGGGTAATCAATACCTAAGCCATTTAGGAAAGTTTTAGCTCTATCTAGACCGACCTTATTCAAAGTCTCAACGGCTGTGACATTACGTGACTGTTGAAGTGCATACTGGATTGTAATATTTCCAAAGTAGCCTTTATCCCAGTTGTAGACGGGAGTATCAGTACCTGGATAGTTATAAGGAACATCATGTACTATAGTTGCAGTAGAGTCATAGACTCCATATTCTAAAGCGGGAGCATAGTCAGTGATTGGTTTCATAGTAGAACCCCAGTCACGGTTGGTTTCAACGGCTTGGTTGATTCCGAAAGATACATTACTTGATTGGTGACGGGCACCTAACTGAGCAATGACTTTACCATTTGTTACATCAACGATAGTAGAAGCTACTTGAAGTTCATCATCTGGATAAGCGACATACTCATCTGTGTTATAAACATCCCAAAGTCGCTGCTGAACATCTTTGTCGACATTAGTATAGACTTCCATACCTGTGGTAAGAAGGTTGTAACCAGTTTCTTGTTCAACTTGGTCGATTACTTCTTTGAGGTAGTTGTCCATATAAGCTGGATAACTATTAGCTGACTTCAAACTTTGGAGACCGTCAGTGACGGGAGTATTAATAGCTTTTTCATAATCTTCTGCACTAATGTATTTTTGCCCTTTCATTTCTGAAAGTACCAAGTTACGACGCTCTAGAGCAGCTTCTGGATGGGAATAAGGATCATATTGGTTTGGCGCTTGAGGCATTCCAGCCAAGAGTGCTAACTGTGGCAAGCTTAAGTCCTTCAAGTCTTTTCCATAGTAATTTTGGGCTGCGGTTTGCATTCCATAGTTACCGTTGGACATGTAGACTTTATTGATGTAATAGGTCAGGATTTCTTGCTTGGTTGCTTTTTGCTCTAGTTGAACGGCTAGCCAAGCTTCTTGAGCTTTACGTGACAAGGTTTGATCAGCAGTTGAAGTAGAAAAATAAGTCAATTTAATTAATTGTTGTGTCAAGGTTGAGGCACCTTGTAGACCTCCTCCTTGTAGATTTCTCAATGCTGCCCCCATGATACGAATAGTATCAACACCTCTATGGTCAAAGAAACGGTGGTCTTCGATAGACACAATTGCCTTGACTAAGTCAGTAGGAATTTCATTTGCCTGAGCATTTACGCGACGTTCAGATCCAAGGTCAGCAATCAGTTCGTTTTTGTTGTCATAAATCTTGCTAGAGGTTGTCGCAACTAATTTACTTTCAGATAAGGCTGGAGCCTTGCTAACAAAGTAGAGGAAGGCTCCTCCACCTAATAGAAATAATGCGATAAATAAGGTAAGAAATGTAATTCCAATATACTTTAAGAATCGCAGAATAGTTTGTTTGTTCATCTTGTTTTACCACCTAGTAAATGTTCTTTGATAGTATCTAGATAGGGAATTTGAGGGAAAGCTCCTTGCTTTACTAAATATCCGTATTCTTTGATATATCCAAGTGGCATTGATTTTTGGCCCTTATCTTGATGATAAAAGCGAATCAAATCAAGTGCCGGCAACAAATAAGTTTCTTGTTGAGAGGAAAAATGAAGTAGTACGAAGCAAATGCCCTGCTGTTCTAGAACTTGTTCCATATGTTGAATCTGGTGAAGATGGAAGTTCTTCATTGGGATAGCATTCTTTTGTCGTGTCTCCTTAGCTTCAAAGTCAATGTAATGTCCTCTATATACGCCAGAGTAATCTGTTGTGGAAGCTTGTCTAAAGTAGGCTTCTACAATTTTGGCTCGACTACGTTGAGGATAGTCTACTCGAACAATCTGAACAGGCGTTGGCTTTTTATGGATAACTGCCATACCATGCGTCAGATAGTAGTCGTTTGTAGCGTTAATCATCTTTTCAAAAGTCATTCCTCGATTTGCGAAATTTTTTGGTTGAGAATGGATGTTTTGGCTTTTTTTTGATGAAATTTTATGAGGATAGTTGACCATATTTCTCCTTATTGGTACAATAACATCACTCTATTATACCATAAAAATAGAAAGAAAGGTGTAAAAATGACTACAGCTTTAATTATGGGATATTCTAATTTTGACTTGGGTTTGTTTAATGAAAAAGATATCAGGATAAAAATTATAAAGAAAGCCATTCGCCGTGATTTAGAAAGTTTAGCAGAAGAAGGGATTAAATGGCTGGTCTTTACAGGGAACTTGGGATTTGAATCTTGGGTGTTTGATGTCGCAAATGAAATGAAAGACGAATATGATTTTAGCCTAGCGACCATTTTTGATTTTGAAACACACGGGGAAAATTGGAATGAAGCGAATCAGCTTAAACTTGACCAATTTAAGCAGGTCGATTTTGTCAAATATGCCTATCCTAAATATGAACATATGGGGCAACTACGAGACTACCAACGATTTTTGCTGGAAAATACTGACTTAGCTTATTTTTTCTATGACCCAGAAAATGAGACCAAACTAAAATTTATGGATAACTTGATGAAAAATCAGGAAGGTTATCGTATAAAACGGCTAACGTTTGAAGACTTAAATGAGCTAGCAGAAAATTTTTCTGAAAAGTGAGCCTTTGACCTTGATTTTTGTTTGCCTTTTTTATATAATAATACTATTAGAAACCGAGAATGGAGAGAGAGATGGCAGGTATTATTTTTTCAGCGAAAGATATTTTTGAGCAAGAGTTTGGACGTGAAGTCCGTGGATATAGTAAGGTTGAAGTTGATGAATTTTTGGACGATGTCATCAAGGACTACGAAACTTATGCTGCCTTAGTCAAGTCTCTCCGTCAAGAAATTGCAGAGTTGAAGGAAGAATTGTCTCGCAAACCTGAATCTGCACCGGTTCAAGCAGAACCACTTGAAATGACAGCAACAACTTCTATGACGAATTTTGATATTTTAAAACGTCTAAATCGTCTTGAGAAAGAAGTATTTGGTAAACAAATTTTGGATAACTCTGATTTATAAGAGCTTATTTGAGAAGTGCAATTTTTGGATAATCGCGTGAGGAGAATTTCTTTTCATGAGGAAAGTCCATGCTAGCACAGGCTGTGATGCCTGTAGTGTTTGTGCTAGGCGAAACCATAAGCCTAGGGACGAGAAATCGTTACGGCAGTTGAAATGGCTAAGTCTTTGGATAGCCAGAGTAGGCTTGAAAGTGCCACAGTGACGGAGTCTTTCTGGAAACAGAGAGAGTGGAACGCGGTAAACCCCTCAAGCTAGCAACCCAAATTTCGGTCGGGGCATGGAGTACACGGAAACGAACGTAGTACTCTGACTGCTACCAGCTCTAGGCTGTTAGTAGTAGACAGATGATTATCGAAGGAAGTGGTCCTAGTCACTTCTGGAACAAAACATGGCTTATAGAAAATTGCATATAGGTTGGGGCTGAGAAAACTTTCTCAACCTCATTTTTTAAAGTGGACATATAGAAAGGTCTTATAAGACTGTAACATGAAAAAAGAATTTAATTTAATCGCTACTGCTGCAGCGGGTCTTGAGGCTGTCGTTGGTCGTGAGGTGCGAGAGTTGGGCTACGATTGTCAGGTTGAAAATGGACGTGTTCGTTTTCAAGGAGACGTGAGAGCCATTATCGAAACCAACCTCTGGCTTCGGGCAGCAGATCGTATCAAGATTATCGTAGGAACGTTCCCGGCTAAGACTTTTGAAGAGCTCTTTCAGGGAGTTTTCGCTCTAGATTGGGAAAATTATTTACCGCTTGGGGCTCGTTTTCCGATTTCGAAAGCCAAATGTGTTAAATCTAAACTTCACAATGAGCCCAGTGTTCAGGCTATTTCAAAGAAGGCTGTTGTTAAGAAATTGCAGAAACACTATGCCCGTCCAGAAGGTGTTCCCTTGATGGAGAATGGTCCAGAGTTTAAGATTGAGGTCTCTATTCTTAAAGACATAGCAACTGTCATGATTGATACGACAGGCTCCAGTCTCTTTAAACGTGGCTATCGTACCGAAAAGGGTGGGGCTCCTATCAAGGAAAATATGGCGGCAGCCATTTTGCAACTCTCTAACTGGTATCCAGACAAGCCCTTGATTGATCCAACCTGTGGTTCAGGAACTTTCTGTATCGAGGCAGTTATGATTGCTAGGAAGATGGCTCCAGGTCTTCGTCGCTCCTTTGCTTTTGAGGAATGGAACTGGATTAGCGATCGCTTGATCCAGGAAGTTCGCACAGAAGCAGCTAAGAAAGTGGATCGTGAGCTTGAGCTAGATATCATGGGCTGTGATATCGATGCACATATGGTGGAAATTGCTAAGGCCAATGCTCAGGCAGCAGGTGTTGCAGGAGATATTACCTTTAAGCAGATGCGCGTGCAGGATTTGCGTTCTGATAAAATAAATGGAGTGATTATCTCTAATCCACCTTATGGTGAACGCTTGTCAGATGATGCAGGAGTTACCAAGCTTTATGCTGAAATGGGGCAAGTATTTGCTCCTCTGAAAACCTGGAGTAAGTTTATCCTAACTAGCGATGAAGCCTTTGAGCTCAAGTACGGTAGTCAAGCGGATAAGAAGCGTAAGTTGTACAATGGAACCTTAAAAGTTGATTTGTATCAATATTTCGGTCAGCGTGTTAAACGTCAGGAAGTAAAGTAGAAAGGAAAACTCATGAGTAAGAAAAGACGGAATCGTCATAAAGCAGAACATCAAGAAGCGCAATTTGATTTTGATGAAGCCAAAGAGCTAACAGTTGGAGAAGCTATGCGAAAAAATGAAGAGGTGGAAGCAGGTGTATTGCCTGGAGATTCTATCTTAGACAAGTATGTGAAGCAACATAAAGATGAAATTGAGGCAGATAAATTTGTGACCCGCCAATACAAAAAAGAGGAGTTAGTTGAAACTCAGAGTCTGGATGATTTAATTCAAGAGATGCGTGAGGCTGTAGAAGAGTCAGAAGCTTCTTCGGAGGAAGTTCCATCTTCTGAAGACATCTTGCCACCCTTGCCTCTGGACGATGAGGAGCAAGGCTTGGATCCTCTATTGCTAGAGGATGAAAATCCAACAGAAATGACTGAAGAAGTGGAAGAGGAGC
>CAKMPG010000112.1:0-2641 GCA_927911355.1 Streptococcus mitis
GCAGGAGTTGCTCATGCCCGAGGGAGAAAGAAAGTTCAGAAACTGGCAATCGCATCTAGCAGACTATAGCAAGCAAATCCCCGTTCCTATTGTCTTAAGGAAGTCGGCTTTGGGATGGATGTGAAGACCATCGAAAGAGCCTATGAATTGGGCGTTCGAACCTTTGACCTGTCAGGTCGTGGTGGTACCAGCTTTGCTTATATCGAAAACCGCCGCAGTGGCCAACGTGATTACCTCAATCAATGGGGACAGTCTACTATGCAAGCCCTTCTCAATGCTCAAGAATGGAAAGACAAGGTCGAACTCTTGATCAGTGGAGGCGTTCGAAATCCGCTGGATATGATTAAGTGCTTGGTCTTTGGAGCCAAGGCTGTAGGACTGTCTCGAACGGTTCTAGAATTGGTTGAAAGCTACACAGTTGAAGAAGTGATTGGCATTGTCCAAGGCTGGAAAAACGATCTGCGTTTGATTATGTGTGCCCTTAATTGTGCCACCATAGCAGATCTGCAAAAAGTAGACTATCTTCTTTATGGAAAATTAAAAGAAGCAAAGGATCAGATGAAAAAGGCGTAACCACCGCCTTTTTCCATCTTCAGACTGAGGTGACTTTTTTGAATTGTGATAAAATAGAGGGGAGAGGATGAACCTATGAGAAAATTTAAAATCTTTTTATTTATCGAAGCCTGTCTTTTGACAGGAGCTCTGATTTTGATGGTATCAGAGCATTTTTTCGCGTTTTCTGCTGATTTAATTCCTCTTTTTGCTTTTGATTCGCTATTACACTGGTAAAGAGGGAAATAATCTTCTTTTAGTAGTGGCAACCATTCTCTTCTTTTTCATCGTCATGCTCAATCCTTTTGTGATTTTAGCTATTTTTGTTGCGGTCATCTATAGCCTCTTTCTTCTTTATCCGATGATGAACCAGGAAAAAGAACAGACCAATTTGGTTTTTGAAGAGGTGGTGACAGTTAAGAAGGAGAAAAATCGTTGGTTTGGGAATCTCCATCATTTTTCAAGCTACCAAACTTGCCAGTTTGATGATATCAATCTCTTTCGTCTCATGGGCAAGGACACCATTCATCTGGAGAGGGTGATTCTAACCAATCATGACAATGTCATTATCCTCAGAAAGATGATAGGCACGACCAAAATCATCGTACCTGTAGATGTGGAAGTCAGTCTCAGCGTTAATTGTCTCTATGGTGATTTGACTTTTTTCAACCAGCCCAAGCGAGCCCTCCGCAATGAACACTATCATCAAGAAACAAGAGACTATCTTAAGAGTAACAAGAGTGTCAAGATTTTCTTGACCACTATGATTGGCGATGTGGAGGTGGTTAGAGGATGAAAAAGCAAGCTTATGTAATCATTGCCCTCACCTCCTTCCTATTTGTCTTATTTCTCTCCCACAGCTTGCTGGAAATCCTTGATTTTGACTGGTCTCTTTTCTTGCATGATGTCGAAAAAACAGAAAAATTTGTCTTTTTGCTGTTGGTATTCAGCTTGTCCATGACCTGTCTTTTAGCCCTGTTTTGGAGAGGTATGGAAGAGCTTTCTTTACGAAAAATGCAGGTTAATCTCAAGCGTTTGTTGGCAGGACAAGAAGTGGTTCAGCTTGCAGACCCAGATTTGGATGCCAGTTTCAAGTCCTTGTCAGGGAAACTTAACCTCTTGACAGAGGCTCTTCAAAAAGCTGAAAATCACAGTCTTACTCAGGAAGAGGAAATCATCGAGAAAGAACGAAAGCGGATTGCTCGGGATTTGCACGATACGGTTAGTCAGGAGTTGTTTGCGGCCCACATGATTTTGTCAGGTGTCAGCCAGCAGGCTTTGAAACTGGATAGAGAAAAGATGCAGACCCAGTTGCAGAGTGTCACAGCCATTTTAGAAACAGCTCAGAAGGACTTGAGAGTCTTGCTCCTGCATTTGCGCCCAGTTGAATTGGAACAGAAGAGCTTGATAGAAGGGATTCAAATTCTTCTAAAAGAGCTTGAGGACAAGAGTGATCTCAAGGTTAGTCTTAAGCAAAATGTGACGAAATTGCCTAAGAAAATCGAGGAGCATACCTTCCGTATCCTGCAAGAATTGATCAGCAATACCCTCCGTCATGCCCAGGCCTCTTGTTTGGATGTCTATCTCTATCAGACGGATGTTGAATTGCAACTGAAGGTGGTAGACAATGGAATTGGTTTTCAGTTAGGGAGTTTAGATGACTTGAGTTATGGACTACGTAATATCAAGGAGCGGGTTGAAGATATGGCAGGGACGGTTCAGTTATTAACAGCTCCCAAGCAAGGGCTGGCAGTTGATATCCGTATTCCCCTGCTCGATAAGGAATGATAAAGGAGTAAAAGATGAAAATTTTACTAGTAGATGACCACGAAATGGTCCGATTGGGCTTGAAAAGCTACTTTGACCTCCAAGACGATGTAGAAGTTGTGGGTGAGGCTACCAACGGATCTCAAGGCATTGACTTAGCCTGGAATTGCGTCCGGATGTTATTGTCATGGATATCGTCATGCCTGAGATGAATGGGATTGATGCGACCTTGGCCATCCTCAAAGAATGGCCTGAAGCCAAGATTTTGATTGTGAGCTCTTACTTGGCAATGAAAAATCATGCCTGTCTTAAATGGCTGGTG
>CAKMPG010000113.1:0-3956 GCA_927911355.1 Streptococcus mitis
TGGCATAGAGAAAACAATACCATCTTTTATCGCTGTTACACCTTTGGTATTGACAAAGGCCATCATCCTATCAACAAACTTTTTAATCAGTTTATCCTTCATCATCTTCTCCTTATTTTTTCATCATGTAAGCTTGTTTAAGAACTGCCATACCGTTTGCAGTTCCATAATCAGCCATTGCAATCACTTCTACAGGAACATTGTGAGAAGCACAAATTTCTTTTGCTTTTTCAAGTTGGAAACCAACCTGTGGGCCTAATAGAGCCACATCAATATCTCCAACTCTTTGTTCCAATTCACTGATGGAATAAGCTGCAATTGTTGCATCTTTCCCTTTTTTCTGAGCCGCTTCTTTCATACGCTCAACCAAAATACTTGTTGACATACCTGCTGCACAAAATAATCCAATATTCATTTTAATTACTCCTTATAATTCGTTTCCATTTGATGTAATCACTTTTTGATACCATGTAAAGGAATCTTTCTTCATTCGTTGCAAAGTTCCTTCGCCATTATTATTCTTATCGACATAGATAAAGCCATAACGCTTCTCCATTTCACCTGTACCAGCACTAACAATATCGATACAGCCCCAAGGGGTATAACCAATGACATTTACGCCATCTTCTTCAATCGCTAACATCATTTGTTCAATGTGTTGTTTGAGGTAATCAATGCGGTAAGAATCATGGATTCCATCAGGCTCTACCTTATCATAAGCACCGAATCCATTTTCAACTATAAAAAGCGGACAGTGATTAGCGATCGTATAAAAGATTTAAGCTATAGCGTAATCCCTCAGGGTCAATCTGCCAACCCCAATCGCTTGATTCAATATAGGGATTTTTCTTAGTATAAACATCTTTGAAAAGTTCTTCTGTTTCCTCAGATGCTGTAGCAGTCACTGTATCACTCATATAGTAACTCAAGCCAATATAATCTACACAACCTTCTTTTAGAGTTTCTAGATCTTCTGGTAAAATATCCAGTTTGATATTATTTTTTCGACAAAAGGCCTCGATATAGTAAGGACGCTCTCCAAAAACATGAAGATCTCCATAGTGAAATAAACGATGCTCCATTGCCTTCTGGCTAGCAAGTATATCTTTTGTATCACATGTATTCGGGTAAAATGGTACCATTGCCAGCATACAACCAATTTTGAAATTTTTATTGATTTTCCGACCCAATTGTACAACTTTTGCAGAAGCCACTGACTGATAATGGATAACCTGCTGTAGTACCTCAACTGGATTTTCATCTTCTTGATAAATGACACCAGAATTAGTCCATGAGCACCAAGGAACATTAATTGCACCTTGATTATTAATCTCGTTAAAGGTCATCCAATACTTAACTTTGTCCTTATATCGTTCCATGACGACTTCCGCAAAACGAACAAAGAAATCAATCAACTTGCGATTACGCCAAGCACCATACTTAGTAACTAGATGATAGGGCATTTCAAAGTGACTGAGTGTGATGACCGGTTCAATTTGATGAGCTAGCAGCTGATCAAATAAATCATCATAAAATTTCAACCCTTCTTCGTTAGGTTCTTCTTCATCTCCATTTGGGAAGATACGAGTCCAGGCAATCGAAGTTCGAAAACACTTAAATCCCATCTCAGCGAATAATTGTATATCGTCCTTATAGGTTCTGTAAAAATCTATTGCATCATGATTCGGATAATATTCGTCAGGTAAGACGCCATCAGTAATCTGTCGAGAGTGGCTAGCACTTCCAACCGTCATCACATCGGCTATCGAAATGCCTTTTCCACCTTTATCATACCCTCCTTCAATTTGGTGAGCAGCAACTGCCCCACCCCATAAAAAGCCTTCTGGTATTTTTGCCATTTTACCAATCCTTTCTGTATTTTGTACTAGCGCTATGAACAAGTCTATTTTATAACATACTGTACCTGCTGACAATAGATATTGAGATAGAAAATAAATGTACAGTCGAACAATATTTGTTACATAAAAAAAACAAGAGTTTTCACTCCTATTTTTTTAAATAAACTTGGTAACGTAAGGATTCTAAAAAATAGACAACTGGAATCTGAGTGGTCAAATTAGTGGAACGTAGCGAGGAATCTGCGTAGGCAACTGGCATAAAGTAGGATAAATTTATATCCGATAGCTGTGATAAAGTGGAAATATCTGTATTTGTCAGACTAACAATCTTAGCATTTCTTTCTTTGAATCCCTGTACCAGAGTTAGAACTTCTTCTGTCTCACCGCTGACACTTAGAGCAATAACCAAAACATCCTCCAAATTAGAATGATGCAATTTCAGAGAATAAAATGGGTTAGTAATAGCAAAGCTAAGAATACCGATTCCAGAAAAAAGATATGAGCCATATTCTGCCAAACTTAGACTAGTACCCACCCCTAAAAAGATAACTTGTTTGGCTTGAACGATCAAGTCTGCTATCTCTGATAGTTGTTTTTTTAAAGCTTCATCTTGGACACTAGTCTGTAAAAATTGTATTGCTGGAATATCAATAGGAAAGTAGTGACGATGTTTATTTTCCTTATCTTCCGACCTTGACAAGGCATATTTTAAATCATTGTAGCTATCAAATCCCATCTTTTTCGCAAAACGAATGATGGTTGTTGTCGATAGATTTATAGATGTCGATAGCTCTCTGATAGTCATCGTAGCAACTTTATCTCTATGTTGCAATATAAAATTATACACGCTTAATTCACTATTATTTAACCCTTTTACTTTATGATAATCAAATAAATTCATAGACACCCTTATGCTTTTGTAGTATATAGTTGTTTCATTAACATTTCAATAATGAGAATAACAGGTACCTGCGTCGTAATATTAAACCCATTTAAAAATAATTGAGGAACATGATAGGTTATGGAGCAATCAGATAGCCTTGACAATGTTGATTCCAATGTATTTGTGATGGCAATAACTAGACAACCTTTTTCCTTTAATTTTTGTACAATTTTCAATGTTTGAGAAGTCTCACCAGATTCGGATAAGGCAATGACACAAGTTTTTTCCATACTGTTTTGTAGCACTGGTTGCCAAGGATCTTCAATACACATACTAAATTTGCCAATATTTGAAAAATAGCGCGCTCCATATCGACCTAAAGTTCCAGAGGAACCAATTCCGACAAAAACAATCTGTTCAACTTTCTTTAAGATTGCCACAGCCTCCATAATCAGCTGCAAAAAAGTATCTTGCTCAGTATAATCAATGAATAGCTTCAAAGAATGATTGTCTTGATTGTTTAAAATAATTTGCTCATTTTTTAAATATTCTTTATAAGCAATCTTAAAATGGCTATATCCATCAAATCCTAGATGCTTGCAAAATCGTTGTACGGTTCCAACTGATACATGTGCAAGTTGGGCCAATTCCTTGATTGTCATAGAGGATATATTTTCATTTTCTAAAATAGTTGTATAAATAGCATTTTCTAAGTCGTTAAAACTTGCTACAACCTCATAACTAAACATATAATTCCTTTTTCTATCTCTATTGATTTGCTTACAATGTAACAAAAAACTAATAACCAAAGTGTTCTACACTAAAATAATGGAGAGCATAATGGCTATAAAACCAAGTCAGCATTAAAATCTATTAGAAAACCAGACGAATCAGATTTGTCTAACGAGACATGGTTAAGAGAAAATACTTTAAAACAGTATTGCCTTATGTCCTAGATTATATCATATTTTTGAGCATACTTTGAGTATTGTTAGTTTATTGACTTAAAAGAAACATAACAAGAGCTTATCTCTATTAAATTGTCTCAATTTCAATCGCCCATTCTGGAGATATGTAAGGTGGGGACGTTTCTATTCCCACAAACTCCTTGTCAATGGAAACAAACACGTACCCACAGGGTAAATGGAAATAGAAACTGATAATTTCTAGCTATCACTTCTATTCATTCCAAAAATTTTCTCACTCTGATACTT
>CAKMPG010000114.1:0-11587 GCA_927911355.1 Streptococcus mitis
ATCATACCAAAAAACTATCTTCTCTCATGAAGAAAGATAGTCTTGAAAATCTTTAAAGGTGGACTTAGCGGTTCTCTCGAAACATCCGTTCGAAAAAATCAGCTTCTTTATAACTTCGATTTTCAGGTAGGGTCAAATCTACATCCTCCTCCACATCGTCCACTGTCAGTTCAACCGTTTGAGGTAAATTTTTCAAACGATAATGCTTTTGCCTTTGCCCTTCAATGCTAGCAAAATCAAGCAAATATCCATTTACTCGGATTTGAACCAAAAGGAGATGATTGGTCATATTTTCCATGATGAGGATATCTTCTAAACCACCTCTGGCACTAGGATAATCAGATACCCTGCGAATACGGATTTTTTCACACATGAGCAAGCTCCCTCATATCAATGATTTCATCGGCCTTATTCCAGACTAGGGGATTATGGGTCGCAATGATGATAATTCGATTTTCATCTTTCAAATCCACCAAGAGATTCATAACCTCCTCTGAATTTTCAGGATCAAGAGCTGCTGTTGGTTCATCTGCCAAAATCAAGGGTGGATTTTTCAAAATAGTCTTCGCAAGGGCAACTCGTTGGGCCTCTCCCCCAGATAAAGTATAAATTTTTTTGTTCTAGATCCAAATACCCTAGATTAACCTTTTCTAAAGCCTCCACTTGCCTTTCCAAACGTTCTACTTTTGAGATTTTCTGACCAACAAAGCCCAAATCCAAATTCTCTTTGATTGATTGGTTTTCTAAGAGTCCAAAATTTTGAAAGAGATAGCCCATCTGGTCTCGAAAATACTCACGAGTGGGAATGGTTTTTAAATCTTTCCCCTGATAGAGAACCCTTCCTCCATCTATCTTTTCTAGTTTACCTAAGATATTCAGCAGAGTCGTCTTTCCGCTTCCACTCTTACCGATTAAGGCATAAACCTTGCCCTTCTCCAACTTGAGATTTAAACCAGAGAAAATCGCGCGGTCATTAAACTTCTTTTCCAATCCTTGAATATCAATCATCTTATTTTCCTTTCAATACTGCCATGCTACCAGCTTCTTCTTTTTTATCCTGCCTTACTAAAATCAAGAGGGCGTTAAGAGTAAATAAAGCTACAACTAGAGCGCTAATCAAGCTATCTCCTGTCAAAACACTAGATAGGATTAGCCCAAGTAAGAGAACCCCTCCTTGCGCCAGTAAGTACTTGCCATGAAGCTCATAGATTGTCATACCAGAAAGACGTTTAATCATGATCTCCCGTCTAAACTGCTCAAAATAGAGAAGATTCATAGAATCAAATAACAAGATAGCCGTAGACAGGGTCAGAGTCGTCCCAATAAGGAGAGAGTAGAACTCCATCCGTTTGTCATTTAGTACCTTGGCAAAAAATAGCTGGCTTTTTACCAAGTAAGAGACCTTGTGATACAGACCTTGCTCTTTTAGAGCTGTGATACTGTCGCTATATCGATCTAGTTTTAAGGCACTATTAGCCGTAGTTCCCCCATAACATTCCTGCAACAGGTCTTGTTCCAGTCGCTTGTGGCGTTAAAACCACAATAATCGGATCTTTTAGATATTGACGTGTCGTCTTGTACCCATCGTTATAGAGGAAGCGTTCCTGTCCTGTTTCTGTAAAAGCTAGCGTTACCTGTGGGAGGTAGTGTTTCTGACTCGTCACTTCTACACTTTCAGATGAAAAATTTTGCAGGTAATCTGTAAATAATCCTTGATAGTAGGAAGACTGCTCTCTCAAGCTCTCAGGTAAGATCAGCCCAAACTCTCCCTCAGACAAGTTTTGCATCTTGTCCATAAACTCTGAAGAAACGGTAATCTTTTCTTCTATCAGGTAGCGCGGTGAGACATAGATGACATTCCCTGACGGCGTGTAGTCATTGAGACGATTGCCATCTAGATCCACTTCTGCGCCATTTGAGAATTTGTCAACATTGCTCATGATATAAAAAGAGTCTGTATTGGCTAACCGTTCTTCAGTAAATGTCTGCCACTCACGATTATCCTTACGCATTCCTTCTTCATCGGCAAATGCACTAGACCAACCAAGGATAGACGGTAACGAGCTGAGGACTGACTCCATTTATCGCTAGCTCTCTCCATTTCTTGCATTTCACGGTAGTGGGGTAGGAGAGCAGTCGCACTCGAGCTGACCACCAGCACGGCCAAGAGTTGCCCCACCATCATCAATGTCATCATACGTTTGAGAGGGAGTTTCCCTTTCAATAGATCCACCAGACTATTTTCCTGTAAACCAAGTAGATACACGACACTTAATAAGGTAGAAATCCCTACCAAGGCCAATCCATAAAGTAAAAGAGCAATGATGACCAGTTGCACCGTTGCCATAAACAAGGCACCTTGATACCAGAGAATCCCCAATCCCAAAAAACTGGATACCAGCACCGAGAGGATAAGCTGTCTCATATCTTCTAACACCGGTCTGAGAGCAACCCCAAACAAGCTCTCACCATCTATTAAGCGAATCCCTGCTTGACGAAGGGATTTTATCCGATAAATCAGAGTCAAACTCATAAAGGTCAGCAGAAAAATAGCTAGACTCAGTAGCCCCATAGGGGTGGCCGCCAATAGTAAGACTATCGAAAATGGATCTTCTCCATTCGAAACAAAGCCTTGATAGCCAAGTTCTTTCAAGGTGGTCTGTAAGCTCACTCCATCCAAACTTCCTGACACAATCAAGTAAGAGCCTAATAAATCACTCGTTTCTGCACTCTCCTTGGAGGAAATGGTCAGACCTTCTGGAAGCTCTCCCTCACCATAAGTGGCATAGGTAAAGCGTGTTTCTCCAGCTTCATTTGGCTCAACGATCCGACGGGCGATGAGACTATTATGCTCTACCGCCAAGTGACTCAAAGCCTCTGTCACCTCTTCGCGACCAGCTACTGGCTGGTTTAGCTCAGTACCCATCACGTCAACAGAGGGATAGTTACCAAATAAAATCTCTTCTCGATGGTCAACGGAAGTTATCACCATATAAAGCGATACTAATACCATTGAAATCAAAATAAATAAGCGTTTCATCATTTCCTCCAAAAAGTTACTTGGTCACTTAGTGAGAAGATGACCAAGTAAAGCATCGTTATCAATTCACCCAGAAATATTTTTACTTTCTCGTGTGTAATTTTTAATAATTATAGTAGAAACTTACTTGCTCGGCCCACGCAGTACGAATCCAAGCTCGAGATGTTCCCCCTGCATTAGCATATCCCTTATCAGATGAACTATTCCATCTGCTGGAAACCGTTGAACTATGGTATTTTGACGGATGATAGTAGTTTGAGTACGCACCGCCGTTAGCTGAACCATACGTCCAGACACCACCATCTGGATACTTAACCGCGGCCGATACTACTGCTACACTTCCACCTAATGTTGCTGCAATGCTCGCTACAAGAGCTAATTTTTTTAACTGTTTGTTTCATATTAATACTCCTCTATTTTTGATTACAAGATTGTTGAATTATTTGCTCCTCTTTCCATTATCAACGTTGATACTATTATATTACTAATGATATTCTAAAATTATTTGTTTTTCTCTAAATTATCAAAATAGCACCCTGAAATGAACTTTTATAGTCATTATGCTCCATCTTTATCACACTACCAAGGACATCAATGTCCTTAGAATCTAACTATTTCATTTTATTTTTTACTTATATATAAAAAAACAGTTCTAAAGACGAACTTTAGAACTATTTCAAGACCAGAACAAGGACATTATTGTCATTGCTTCACTATGTTTATAAATATTCTTACCCTATTGTAAAACGAAGGACACATAAAAAGGTGCCTATTTGATGTACTCTGATTTCAAAATACCACAAAGTAAATTTAACATAATCTCCAATCATTCGTATAAACAATTGTGTGAAACTAATCCGAGAAAAATCAATCACTAGTTGTCAGAGACTTTTTTAAGGATTATTATTTATTACTCGCAGATGGTAAACACGGATTATTCCTACTACTATGAGAATAACTAAGTAAGACTGATTACAGAATTATTTCTTTAAATTATTCGTTTCCTTCTTTATAAAACGGATATGTAACTATTATACCCAAAGTACTAATTATAATTTTAAAGATTGCACCTAAAATATTTAAAGTTGATAAATCAAGTATTCCGTGTATTAGGTATAGTAGACAGAAAAAGAATGGAAGGTATTTTTTTAATTTTTTCATAAACTATAGTGCTATCAAGGTCAAAGCTTTAGCTACTGTCCAAGCCATCCAATCTGGCATACCTGCACGCTTACAAGCCTGGTAGATTCCATCTTCAATCCAACCAGTAAAGTGTTCTAGTGTACTCAATATAGAATTCAATCCTATATATTGATTTATCCATCTTTTAACATTCGAAGGGAGTTTACTATAACCTTTTCGAATAGCTGTAACTGAAAAAGACCACTTTCCTCTGTCCATTTTAGCAGCTTGGATATCCTCTTGCGAAACAGTATCTTTATCAAATTCTAATATACGTCCGTTATCTACGTAGATATGTTTTCCTTCACCATTAGTTGCCGTAGAACGTTTTGAAACTTGAGTTGCTTTATCCGAAACTGAGTATGTAGAAGCAAAAGCAGTTGCAGATGGGAGAGCAACAGTACTTAATGTTAAAAAGCAACTTAAAACAATTGCTGTTTTTGTTAAAATCTTATTTTTCATTTTATTTTCTCCTCGAAATATACATTTTTATCATAACTATCCTAATAAACTGACACTTTGCCCTAAAGAGTCTATTTTGAAACTAAGTAGACATAACTAAATTTTATTTAAACCACCAAGTCACTAAATAAAATAAACTAAAAAAGTTCATATTGTAATTTCCTTTCACGTTTTAATTAATTATAAATTATTCTTAAATAAACTCAAAGGACATCAATGTCCCTAAAATATAACCATTTCGTGACATTTTTAGCTTATATATAAAAAAACAGCCCTAAAGACGAACTTTAGAACTGTTTTGATACAAGAACAAGGACATTTTTGTCATTGCTTCACGATATTTATAAATATTTTTTTAAATCTTCTTGCCATTGTTTTTCTAACATAGTAACTAAATAAGAATTTTCTATTATATCAGCAAATAGCTTCGATTTCTGATAGAACTGTTCGGCAGAAACATAATCATTTTTTTATTATTAGGGATAATTTCCACTCCAACATTAATATAATTGGTTTCTTCTGAAAATCTTGTGTTTTTTCCATTATGTGATTAAGGCTAAAGATATAGGTTTCTAGTGAATCATAAGTCGATAAATTATCCAAACAGGCTAGACCCGAAAACAAAGTGTTACTTAAAGCAAACAGATATTCTGGTGCAATTAATTCTACATGATTTGTCAAACGAACTAAAAACGAATGAATTCTGTTAATTTCTTCAATCTGATTTTGACCTTGTTTTATCTTTGTAAGCACTATAGCAAAATATAAGTTGATAACTTCTAATTCATTTATCAAAAACAATTCCTTATCATAAATTGTTTTAAAATAATCGTCCAGTACGGTTTCCCCGTATTCTGGTCGTCCGCTTCGAATAACATCTATCGTTGCTCTAGTAGCTTCAAACCATACTTTTTCCTCACTAGGAAGTTGCTCATAAAACAAGTTCTCTATCTCTTCCAAACACGCTTCTTTCTTATCATACTCCTCTTCTTTCCCATAGATTGGTTCACGTAAAATCTGGTATTTCAATTCTAAATAAGCAGAAGGAAGAGCTGAAAAATCTGGCATAAGGCTATAAGCTGGAACTCCTAATCGGCGAGCAATATAGTCTAACTTGGGCAAACTCGGTTGCGAAGCTCCACTTTCAATTCTCGACAGTTGACGCACTGTCAGTTCTTGCTCATCTCCACAAAAATCTGAACGACTAATTCCTTTTTCTATCCGAATCTCTTTAATTTTTTGACCAATTAACATCAGACGCCTCCTCTTCTACCTGCTTCGAAAAATACTGTGAAACTTAAAAAATTGTAACGGCTACATCTTTCCTACTCATAACTTTTCATAGCTTCTTCCACTTCTGCCAAGGTGACCCAAACAACTCTAAGCGTTTGAGGAGTTGCTTGCCGTTGGAATAGCCAATTCGGAGAGCCTCTCCTAGATATTCTCGTCGCTTACGACTATCTACTCCCGCTAGAAAACCAAGACGAATCAAGTCGCTACGACCAATGTCAAACTGACTCTCATGTTCAAATTGTTCTGTCACCTGAGCTAGAGCCGTTTTCAGGTCTTCATAGCTGGCATGCTCAATTCCCAGAGACCGCCCCTTGGTCTTGGACTTAGGTACGGCCTCATCTCGTTTGAGGAAGGCATGCTGAACCGTTGGAATAGCCGTCATAATCATGCGACGAATCCGCTCCCCATTAAAATCTGGGTCTGTAAAGACGATGACTCCATGACGTTGGTGCAGGCGCTGAATCCGCTCTATATCCTGAACATTGATGGCAGAACCTCGAGTCTCATAGGTCTCAACATCGAAATAACGTTTGAGATTGGCCGTATCATCGCGACCTTCGACCACGATGACTTGAGAAATTTTTTCTTTCATTACTTGCTGTCCAATCCAAAAATTCGTTCTGCATTTGCGGTCGTTGCTGCTGCTAACTCCTCAGTCGTCATGCCACGCAAGTCAGCTATAAAGTCCACTACATAACGAGTATAGGCTGTTTTATTTTCACGACCCCGTTTAGGAACAGGAGCCAAGTAGGGAGCATCCGTTTCTACCAAAATCTTGTCCAAAGGTAACTCTTTAGCCGCTTCTTGGATGTCAGTTGCCTTCTTGAAAGTCACCACTCCTGAGAAGGAAATGGTCATACCCAGCTCGACAAACTTCTCTGCCCATTCAAGAGTTCCTGAGAAAGAATGCATGATACCACCACGAGGGCCAACTCCCTCGCTCTTGATAATTTCATAGGTATCTTCCAGTGCATCACGGGTATGGACAACAAAAGGCAAATCCAAGTCCTTAGATAACTGAATCTGACGACGAAAAACCTGCTCCTGCACTTCCTTAGGCGCTGTCATCCAATGGTAGTCTAAACCAATTTCACCTAGAGCCACAACCTTGGGATGCTTGAGCTTGTCAAGCAAGTAGGCTTCAATCTCCTCTGTATACGTCCCAGCTTCTGTCGGATGCCAACCAATAGTCGCGTAAAGTTGGTCATACTCATCTACCAACTCCAAGGCACGCTCTATCGTCGGTTGATCAAAACCAACAATATTCATCTGTGTCACACCCATCTCAGCAGCCAAGGCAATTTCTTCTGCCTCACGACCTGCAAATTCTTCTACATTCAAGTGTGTATGTGTATCAAAAATCATCTCTTCTAACCTCGTTTTCTATCTACTATTATAGCAAAAAAACTGACCTCTCTCCTCATCTATAAAAAATATTCTAAAACCCATCATCATCTCTTGACGCTCTTTTTCCAAAGCAGTATAATAACACTTATTGAATTTTTCAACAAAGGAAATAACTATGTTTACAAAATTAAAACAGACCTTTATCGGTCGTCCTCTTAAGTCCTTAACCGAAGGCGAAGGGGGACTACTGGGAAAAATGCAGGCACTAGCCATGTTGTCAAGCGACGCTCTGTCCTCCATTGCCTATGGACCTGAGCAAGTAGTCCTGGTCTTGGCTAGTCTCTCTCCCCTAGCTATATGGTGGAGCCTTCCTATCGGCCTCTTTGTCCTCCTGCTTCTAGCTAGCCTGACCGTTTCCTACCGTCAAATCATCCATGCCTATCCTCAAGGGGGAGGGGCATATATGGTTACTCGAGAAAATCTATCTCCCCAACTTGGCTTGATCGCTGGAGGTAGTCTTCTGGTTGACTATATGTTGACCGTAGCGGTATCCGTTGCATCTGGAGCTGACGCTATCACAGCAGCTCTCCCTGCTCTCCACCCTTACAACCTCCACATCTCCATTTTTCTGGTTTGCTTGCTCATGCTCTTGAACTTACGGGGCTTAAAAGAATCTGCCAGCTCACTGATGATTCCTGTCTATCTCTTTATCATCAGTACTGTCTTTCTCTTGCTATATGGAATCTTTCAACTAGTGACAGGTTCTCTCAGCTATCAGGCAACTTCACCTATTGGGCATGCTGTACCGAGTCTGTCTATCGTTCTCATTCTAAGAGCTTTTACCAGCGGATCTGCCTCTCTAACAGGGGTTGAAGCTATTTCAAATGCGGTTCCCTTTTTCAAGGCTCCAAAAGAAAAGAATGCCGCTCAAACCTTGACCATTATGTCACTGATTTTAGGTTTTCTTTTTGCTGGTATCACCTTCCTAAACTACTGGATGGGGATTCTGCCTCAACACGGAGAAACTATTCTTTCACAGATGGCTCAGGGTATCCTCGGCACTTCCTTCTTAGGCCACCTTGGCTATTATATCTTCCAATTCTCCACAGCCTTGATTTTGGCCGTAGCTGCAAATACTGGCTTTTCGGCTTTCCCTATGCTGGCTTACAATATGGCTAAAAACAAATACATGCCCCATCTCTTTATGGAAAAGGAGACCGCCTAGGCTACTCCAATGGAATTTTAACTCTGGCTTTTGGGGCTATGATTCTTCTTCTCATTTTTAATGGGAATACTGAACGCTTGATTCCTCTTTATACTATCGGAGTCTTCGTTCCCTTCGCCCTATCTCAGACTGGGATGATTCGCCATTGGAAAAAGGAAAAAGGGGCCAACTTCTTAAAACCTGCTCTTGCTAATATCCTTGGGGCAATCATTTGCTACGCGATTGTACTAATCTTGCTCTTTTTCCGTCTCAGTGATATCTGGCCCTTCTTCCCGATTATTCTCGTACTCACCCTACTCTTCTTGGCAATTCACAGTCATTACCAAAAAGTAGCCCAACAACTGCGACTCTATGAAGGAATCGAAAAACGTACTTACGACGGCAATCTGGTTCTGGTCCTAGTAGGAAATGTCACCCGAGTCAGCGTTGGAGCCATTAACTACGCTCAAAGTATCGGTGACGAAGTCTTAGCCATGCATATTTCTACCAAGGAAACAGCAGAAAAAGATCAAGAAATTCTCCAAGAATTTGCAGATTACTTCCCAACCATTACTCTGAAAAACATCAGGACCAGCTACCGTGACATCATTACGCCTACTGTCAAGTATGTCAAACGGATATCCGAGGAAGCCCAGAAAAAGAACTATACAGTCACTGTTCTGGTACCCCAGTTTATCCCTAATAAACCTTGGCAGAATATCCTGCACAATCAGATGAGTCTCAAACTCAAATACGCCCTTCGTTGGCACCAGGACGTCGTTGTCGCTAGCTACTCTTATCACTTAAAAGAATAAAGAAAAGGCCCTACCAGAACCAAGAAGCTCTGGTAAGGTCTTTTTCTGAATCCAGCCACTATGCTTATACTCAATGAAAATCAAAGAGCAAACTAGGAAGCTAGCCGCAGGCCGCTCAAAGCACTGCTTTGAGGTTGTAGATGAAACTGACGAAGTCAGCTCAAAACACTGTTTTGAGGTTGTAGATAGAACTGACGAAGTCAGTAACATATATATACGGTAAGGCAACGCTGATGTGGTTTGAAGAGATTTTCAAAGAGTATTAACTGAAAAGAATGACTAGGAATATTATTGAATGTGGTTAGCTAAATCTTCCTGAGCTTTTTTTATTTGACTCAGCTTTTTTCTTTCAGCCATTTTTCATAGAGTTCTTGGTACTGTTTAGCAGTTACTGGCTCTTTTTGCAATTCAACATATTTGTAGTTGTCCGCATTTCCCTTATGACCAACAAATGAGAATGGACCTGTAAACGGTACAGTCTTACGGAAGATTGGGTTAGCTCCACCACTTTGAACCGGTAGGAAGAGGCCACTATCTGTCAACCAAGCTTGGGCTTCAGCATATTTTTCATAGCGAGCTTGAGTATCTGTGATTTCCGCATCTGCCTGATCCAAGAGTTTCTTGTAGTCAGAAAGACCAATCTTATCCTTCACTTCCTTGTCTTTTCCTTCAGACAAGCCCATGTTTTTCAACTGAGAACCTGTCTCTGGATCTAGAATCGCTAGGTAAGTCTTCGGATCTGAGTAGTCTCCACCCCATCCTGAGATGTCGATATCGTAGTCTTTTTGTTCTGCTGTATCTGCAAAGTAGGTTGCCTGGTCTTTTTTCGTCTGGAGATAGTTGGATAACATCAATGACTACATTATCCTTACCAAGGGTTGCTTCTACTGTTTGTTTGAAAGAGCCAGCCTGTTGCACATCTAACTTAGCAGTTTGGTCAACTGGCATATCCAAATGAATTGGGAAGGTTACTCCCTGAGCTTGCAGACTTTCTTTGGCCTTAGCCAACTTCTCTTTAGCCTTATCAGGATTCAAGAAGGCTTGCTTACCATCATTTAGGTTGATATTTGCCCAATCTTTGCCGTAGTTGACAATTTTCTCATTGACAATGTCACTGAAGTTCTTATCGCCAACTTGGACAAAGTTACTTGGTGTAATCGTGTTACGCAAAATACGGTCTGCTCCATCTTCACCATTTGTCTGCGCTGCATAGGCATGACGGTCAAAGGCAAAGTTGATAGCCTGACGGAAATCTTTATTTTGCATAGCTGCGCGTGAATCTGTCTTTTCCTTATCAGACTGTTTCATAGTCTGCTTGTAGCTTTGACGATTCACGTTGAAAAGATAATAGAAAGTAACTGAGTTTTGTGGTGTATAGGTAATCTTGTCCTCATTCCCCTTCTTGAGTTCAGCAAAGACTGAACTTGTTGGGAAGATACGACCATCTGTGTAGTTACCATCAAGAAACCTCTTGCAATGCTGTCTTGGTCAGAACCGTCAAAGAAAGAGAGTTTCACTTTCTCAATTTTGACATTGTCCTTATCCCAGTAATTAGGATTTTTATCAAGTTCAATCAAAGATTTGGATGTAAAGGACTTAAACAAGTAAGGACCATTTGACAAGATACTTGATGGCGTCACACTTCCAAAGTCATCCCCCTTAGACTTCAAGAAAGCTTCGTTTACAGGATTAAGGATACTTGCTGTTGTTTTAGAGTTCCAATAAGTCTCAGGTTGGTTGAGGGTGTATTGGAGTGTGTAATCATCCACTGCCTTCACACCAACGGTTCCAAAATCGGATGATTCCCCTTCAACATAGTCTGCTAGCCCTTTGATAGAATCTTGTACCAAGTACAAGTTTTCAGCCTTTTTATCAGCCGCATACTTAAGACCAGTCACAAAGTCATGAGCTGTTACATCCGCATACTCTTCTCCTTCAGAAGTGTACCATTTTGCCCCCTGACGGATCTTATAAGTGTAGGTCAAACCATCTTTTGACACAGTCCATGACTCAGCCATAGATGGAATGAGATTGCCATACTGGTCGTTTTCCAACAAACCATCAATCAAGTTGGTTGTGATACTAGATGTAGAGTCTCGGGTAGAGGTAATATAATCCAAGGTATCTGGGTTATTGACAAAGATATAAGAGTAAGTCTTGTCTGCATTACTTGATTGAGATGATCCACACGCTGCTAAAGCTAGACCTGCTGTCAAAGCCATAGCTCCAAAAAGCATAACTTTT
>CAKMPG010000115.1:0-9953 GCA_927911355.1 Streptococcus mitis
ACGAAAATGCCTTTGGATTTCGGAACTTTGAAAACTTCAAAAAACGAATTTTTATCGCTCTCAATATCAAAAAAGAAAGGACAAATTTCGTCCTTTCTAGATCTTAGCTTTTATTCAACCCACTACAGTTGACAAAGAGCCTTAAAATCAACTGAAAAAAGCTTCGCCACGCATGGTGACAAAAGCCTCTAGTTTACTCTGTTTCCTCTTCTATTTCGAGCTCTGTGATTTGGACTTTTACCTTGGTAACACGTCCATTTTTTCACTTTATCATTTGTTAAGATAAAGCTGTTTATTTTGGCTGACCAATTCATAGCTGAGTTTCTCAGTCGTTGGAATGGTCCCAACTCCTGTCAAATAATAACCAGCGATGGTATCAACATCATCACTTTCCAGTTCAACATCAAAGTAGTCATTAAAATCATTGAGATTCATGGTACCTTGAACGATATAAGTATCTTCTCCAATTTGATGAACTTCGATTTCAGCCTTATCTGTTTCGTCATCGATTTCCCCAACGATTTCCTCTAAGAGGTCTTCCAGGGTCACCAAACCAGCCATCCCACCGTATTCATCCAGCAAGATTGCCATTTGTCTTTGGGTATTGCGCAATTCTTTTAACAAGTCATCCACAAAAATAGTTTCAGGAACAAAAAGTGGATCTTGTAAGATTTTCTTCCAAACAATATTGTCAAAACCGTCCACAAAGCCCGCATTAAGGAGACTCTTGGTGTGAATGATCCCAATCACATTGTCCTTATCCCCATCATAGACAGGGATACGAGAATAATTTTGTTTTAAAATACTTTGGATGATGGTTTGACTATCATCCTGAATATCGACCATGAAAGCATCCGTCCGAGGAACCATGACTTCTCTGGCCATCAATTCGTCCAGTGAAAAAATCCCCTGTAACATCTCAATTTCGTCAGCATCAAGTGTTTCTTCACTATTTGTCAGCATGTACTCAATTTCATCACGGGTCATTTTTTTCGTCAGCATCATCAAAGGTCATAGGAGTCAAACGACTCAAAAGATTGGTAGACGCAGACAAGAGCCAGACAAAGGGACTAACTAGTTTCCCCAGGCCAATAATAACCGGCGCTGTACGAATCGCTAAAGCATCCTTAGATTAAGAGCGATTCTCTTAGGATACAATTCCCCAAAAACGATGGAAATATAAGTCAAAAATGCTAAAGATAGAAAACTTGCAATAGCATAAGCTGTTTCGCCATTTCCAAGCCAAGATGCAATTTCTCGTCCTAGAGTTTCTGCCAAACTCGCACCTGATAAGATCGTAATCAGGGTAATCCCTACTTGAATAGTTGATAAAAAGTGGTTAGGATTTTCTAGTACCTTCAGCAGACGGATATAGCGTCTATCTCCTTCTTCTGCCTTTTGTTCAACACGCGCACGGTTTAGTGAAACCATGGCCATTTCTGTGGCTGAGAAAAAAGCATTTAACACTGTCAAGATAAACAATAAAACAAATTGTAGCAACAAATTCTGACTACTTGGGTCTTCCATAGTTCTTCTCCTAAAATAGTATCTTATCCTCTATTATATCACAAAATATAGTCCAGTACATATTATTTTTCCCATACTCTTCGAAAATCTCTTCAAACCACGTCAGCTTTATCTGCAACCTCAAAACTGTGCTTTGAGCAACCTGCGGCTAGCTTCCTAGTTTGCACTTTGATTTTCATTGAGTATCAGTGTCTATTGTAGCCCTGCTTAAACTAGTAAGAAAGAACTCCTATATCCACAAGTGACATAGGAGTTTATGTTATATTTTACTGAGTAACAGTCACTTCTCCAGTTCGGTAATCCAGTTGAAGTCCCTTTTGAACATTGGGAACTAGGACATTAAATTCCAATTCTCCGTCTGAAGACTTGGCTTCAATCTGTGAAGCTGAAGGAACTAAATCCTCGTTTGAAGCATAATAAAGAGTTACACGGTAACGGACACGCTTGTTTTGGTCCAAGGCCTTACGTACCATGCTTTCATAGTAGTTTTGACCAGTCGAATCCTCGGCTTGAGCCTGATTTGCCCAGGCTGTTTGAACAGCAATGTTTTTAGGATTGCTTGTCGAGGCATCAAAACCATCCAAGCCACCGATTAAGGCATAGCCTAACAAGTGACCTCTATCGACCGCATGGGTATAAGACCCCTTTAGATTCTTAACCTGATGCCAGCCTGGAGGAGTCCATGAAGTCGAACCATTCCCAGTTTCTTCACGATTCTTGTACTGGCGAGTAGCCTTAGACAAGAGGGCATTAGCTACGGTTGGCACTGTTTCCTTGCCCACTGTCTTTGTTTTTATTATCAGCGTAAGGTTTACTTGAAACCTTGGCATCTAGATTTGTTTTATTACCATTGACGATAAAAGCACCTGAGCCATTCCACTCAAGACTCCCTTTTATTTGGCTTTTGACTGCATCTGTTAAGACACTTTCTGCCAACTCTTGACTAGGAGCTTCAGACGCTTGTTTTTTCTGACTCACCTTAGTTTTAGGAGTATTAGCTGTCGACTGCATCTGCTTGATATAATAGCTACCGGCAGATAAAAGTAATAATACCAGCAATCCGATTAGTGTCTGTCTTGTTTTTTTGTTCATATTTCTCCTTATCTCTAGAAAAAGGCTGGTTTTCCAGCCTAATTTCCTGTAAATTTATGAATCAATTCCTGCCATTTTGCTGGAGACAGGATAGCCCATGGATCTTGACCCTTGCCCAAGATTCCATAACCGACCATTAAACCGATTCCTAGGGCTAAAGCACCTAAAATCAGTACCAGAATGACTAAAAGTAAACGCTTGGCTACGTAGCCTGATTTCTTATTCATCTTCATCACTTGCCTCAATCCGCTGAATCTTAGCACCCAACTGCGCCAACTTCTCATGAAAACGGTAGTAGCCTCTATCCAAGTGGACTAATTTACCAACTACGGTTTCTCCTTGTGCTACCAAACCTGTCAAAATCAAGGCTGCACTGGCACGAAGGTCAGTTGAAAGAACTTCTGCTCCCTGCAAAGGCTGTCCACCAACAATACGTGCTGTATCACGGATAATTTCAGAGTGCAAGCCCATACGGCGCATTTCTTCTAGGTGTTGGAAACGATTTTCAAAAACTGTCTCCACCATAGTTGATTCGCCTTTTGCGACAGTCATCAAGGCTGTAAATTGAGCCTGCATATCTGTTGGAAATCCTGGGTGGGGCAAGGTTTTCACATGGACAGCTTTTAGATTTTCTAGTTGAGAGCGAACTCGAATTCCTTCAGTCTCCTCCGTCACTTCCACTCCCATTTCAAGCAATTTGGCAATCAAGGGACGGTTGTGCTCCCAAACAGCATCTTTAATCAGGACATCACCACCAGTCATGGCAGCAGCCACCATAAAGGTTCCAGCTTCAATACGGTCTTGGACCACATTGTGAGTCGTACCATAAAGTTTCTCCACACCGGTAATGGTAATGGTCTCTGTACCAGCACCTTTTACTTTAGCTCCCATTTCATTTAAGAGAATGGCTAGGTCCACAATCTCAGGCTCACGCGCAGCATTTTCAATCACTGTAACCCCATCAGCCAGCGTCGCTGCCATCATCAAGTTCTGAGTAGCACCAACACTTGGGAAGTCCATGTAGATATGAGCTCCATGTAAGCGATCAGCCTTGGCTTCGATATAACCAGCTGTCTGACTAATCTTAGCCCCCATAGCTTCTAGACCTTTCAAATGAAGATCAATAGGACGGCTACCAATCGTACAACCACCTGGCATGGATACCTTGGCATGACCTACACGGGCAAGAATTGGTCCCAAGACAACGATAGATGCACGCATCTTGCTGACATACTTGTAAGGAGCTTCCTCAGTGATATCGCCAGTTGCGTCCACCTCAACAAGATGAGCTTCTTCATTAAAATCCACCTTAGCATTCAAACCACGAACCACCTGATTCATAGTGAAAACATCTGACAAGATAGGAACATTCTGCAAGACGGTCTTTCCTTCACTTGCTAGAATAGTCGCTGCCAACAAGGGCAAGACTGCATTCTTTGCTCCTTCGATCGTAACACTTCCTACCAGACGATTATCGCCACCTTGAACCACAATTTTTTCCATACTTATTTCCTTTACATTTGATTTTATAATAATCCTCTAAGCGCTTCTTGCCACAACTGATATAGGCTGATAAAGAAAGAACTCATGATATAGCCCATTACAATGCTGAAAAAGGCTACTAGTAAACGAACTTTTCCTGTATTCTCAGTTGTCACTTTTAAAACCTTTTCCCATCTAACAAGATCCTTTAAAAGGTAAAAACTCACATAAATAAAGAGCATGTGACTGCTTAGAGTGAATAATAATTGAACCATTTGACTATTATACCATCTTCTCTGTTTGTGCGCTAGTTTGGAAACTTCACTTAGAAATTAAGGATTGTTTTTCAAGTAATCAATTGCATCTTGTAGGGTTTTAACAGGCACGATTTTCATATCCGTCTTGATTGTTTTGGCTGCTTCTAGGCTGTTTGGTAGTTGTTTTTCGCATCCGGATGCGCTTTTTGTTCTTCTTCACTAACAGGGTTATCTGGGGCAAAGAAAATCGCGGCACCTTCTCTAGCCGAAGCTACAACTTTTTTATCAATACCTCCAATGTCCCCTACATTACCATCGCGGTCAATAGTTCCTGTACCGGCAACAATGCGGCCATTACGAAGGCCTGGGTCAGCTATTTGAGTATAGATAGCCAGACTAAACATAAGACCTGCACTTGGACCGCCGATACCAGCTGTTGAAAAGCGAATTGGGATATCACTGGTCACTTCCGTACGGTCAATCAAGCCGATTCCAATTCCATTTTTGCCATTTTCCAAGGTGATAATCTTACCTTCTGCAGACTTGGTTTTCCCATCCTCTTCATAGGTGACCTTGACGGAGTCCCCTAGTTTTTGAGAATTGACATAATCAATCAAATCTTTGGAACTATCAAAGGTTTGATCATTGACTGCTGTGACCGTATCAGAGATATTGAGAATCCCTTTAAAGGTAGAATTATCCGTCACCGTCAAAACATAAACCCCAAGGTATTTGAGTTCAATGTCCTTACCAGCTGTTTTTAGCCCTTGATACTTGGCCATGTTTTGTGATGTTTGCATGTAGAATTGATTGATACGCATAAATTCAACATCAGAAGAGCCACCTGTAGTCTCCTGAGCACTACGAATATCTGTAAAAGGCGTCAACCAAGCATAAATCATATGGGCTAAAGTAGCGTGCTGAACACCAACCGTAACGAATTGATAGGCCCCAGCTTCCTTATCTTCTGTGTCATTTACTTTAAGGACTTGGCGAATATCTTCCGAACCACCTGGAACTTCTATATAGTAGGGTAAGGGCACTACAAATGCCAAGAAAGTCACAATTAAGGCCGCAATGACGTATAAGGGCCATCTAATCTTTTTTTTCATTTCTTATTTCCTCCAAAATACTCTCAGGAACATAGCAGGCAACATCCTGACCAAACTTCAAAAGTTCTCTAACGCCTGATGAACTGATATAGAGATGTTCAGGTCGGCTATGTAAATAAATGGTCTCTATATCAGGAGACAGCTGATGGTTGTAGTAATCAAAACTGGCTTCATATTGCAAATCCGACGCATTTCTCAAGCCTCGTACTAGGAAAGTAGCCCCCAGTCTTCTTGCAACATCAACCACCAATTCATCATGAGAAAACACGACTTCAACATTCCCCAAATGTTCCAAAGCCTTTTCTAGTCCCCGTTTACGATTTTCGATAGGGAGAAATCCTTGTTTGTGAGGATTAAAAAAAAATACCGACATAGAGCTTATCAAAGAGTTTGCTCGCCCGTTCAATGATATCCAGATGCCCATTTGTCATCGGATCAAATGAGCCTGTGAATAAGCCAATCTTATCTGACATAGACTGTCACCTTACTAATTCCATAAATTTTTTCCTTCCAGATGCCCAGGCAGGCAATTTCTTCTGGAAGTTCAACGGCCTTATCCGTCTCACACACGACCATGACATCTTCAGAAAAAAGCGCTCTCTCAGCCATTTTTTCAATATCTGCTACGATTTGTTCCTTGGCATAAGGAGGGTCTAAGAAAATGAGGTCAAATTCCCCAGATACCTGTTCCAATGCCCTTTCTGCTTCCATCTTGAGAAGTTGAAATTTCTCAACTTCCTTGGTCATCTGGATATTTTCAGCCACAATAGCCTGAGCCTTACGGTCTCGTTCCACCAAAACAGCGCTGAACATGCCACGCGATACTGCCTCGATAGATAAACCACCACTACCTGCATAAAGGTCCAAGACTCGTCCCCCTTCAAAGTAGGGACCAATCATGTTAAAAATGGCTCCCCTAACCTTATCCGAAGTAGGTCTTGTCGTCTTGCCTTCTAGTGTCTTGAGGGGACGTCCCCCATAGATTCCTGATACGATTTTCATACCGTTTATTATACCAAATTATGGACAAAAGAGAAAGAAAACCGAACCTTGCGGTTCGATTCTCTACAAAATATTTTCGTAAGTATCGCGGACTTCTTGAGGCCAAACACTTGTTTGCACCTCTCCGATGTGTTTCTTGCGAAGTAGGAACATGGCCATCCGAGATTGTCCAATTCCTCCACCGATTGTCAATGGGAATAGGCCGTTCAACAAAGCCTTGTGCCATTCCAATTCTAAACGGTCTTCATCACCTGTGATGGCAACCTGACGGCGAAGCGTTTCTTCGTCTACACGGATTCCCATAGAAGACAACTCAAAGGCTCCACCCAGAGACTCATTCCAGACAAGAATATCACCATTTAGACCCTTGTAGCCATTTTCAGACTCGCTTGTCCAGTCATCGTAGTCTGGTGCACGTCCATCGTGCGGTTTACCGTCTGGTAATTCACCACCGATACCGATCAAGAAGACTGCTCCAAATTCTTTACAGATAGCATTTTCACGCTCTTTTGGTGTCAAGTCTGGGTAGCGTTCTACCAACTCTTCTGTGTGGATAAAAGTGATTTGTTTTGGCAAGATTGATTCGATGTCATAGCGGGCTTCAACAGCTAGCTCAGTAAGGCGAATAGCCTTGTAAATCTTCTCAACTGTTTCTTTTAGATAAGCGATATTACGTTTACCATTGGGATAACTTTCTCCCAGTCCCACTGGTCAACATAAACAGAGTGGGTCGCATCCAGCGAATCTTCGTCTGGACGAAGGGCCTTCATGTGGACAAAAAGACCTTCTCCCTCACCGAAACCAAAACGAGCCAAAGTATGGCGTTTCCATTTAGCAAGGGAGTGCACCACTTCATAAGTAGCATCAGGGATTTGGAGAACCTTGACCGATACGGCATTCTCCACACCTGATAAGTTGTCCTGCATACCATCGCCGACCCTACTCAAGATAGGACCTTGAACTTCGACAACTTCTAACTTATCTTTCAAATACTGGGTAAAAGTGTTTTTGACAAAGGAAATCTCTTCTTGTTGATGAATAAAACTTTTCTTCATAAACTACTCCTCAAAAATTAGTTAAAAGCATTATACACCTATTTTCAAGAAAAGGAAAGAGCAAATACGAAAAAATCAGTGCTCCTTCGAACACTGATGTTAGGGACCTTCTAGTCATTGCGACCAAAGATACGTAGAATACTTAGGAAAAGATTGATAAAATCAAGATAGATACTAAGAGCCATTGACACAACCCAACCTGTCGCTACACGACCTTGTGATTGCTCATAGGCATAGCGAATTTTTTGGTTGTCCCAAGCAATCAGCCCTGAGAAAACCAAAACCATGGCTACGCTAATCATATAATCAAAGAAACCACTAGCCAAGAAAATATTAACTACCATGGCAATCAGCAAAACCGATAAGAGCCGCCATCATAGCCCGACCAAGGCCACTCAAATCTTTCTTGGTGAACATGCCAACTGCCGCCATGACAAAGAAGAGAAGGGCGCTCGACACAAAGGCAGATAAAACTGTACCTGGAGTATAGAAGGCCACCACAAAACTGAGGGTAAAGCCGTTTAATACAGAGTAAAGTAAAAATACTGGAAGAGCAGCTGGACTATTCTTTGAAGCCATACTGCTGGCAACAAAGACCAGAGCTAGCTCTGCTAAGGTTGCAATGGTCAACCAGAGGCGTCCCTGCATCAAAAAGTAAACCAACTGAGATTGAAAGACCGTCAACATAAGACCTGATACTAAAGCGGATAATCCGATTCCCAGACCAACAAAGGCATAGACTTTAGCGTAAAATTGATTGAGACCTGCGCGGTCGTGAATAATAGTGTGATTCATCTTTTCTCCTTTTCTATGAACATCTTTCCTTGATTATAACAAAGAAAGTTAAAATTAGCTTAAATGGAAAATTAAAATACCGGCCGCAACGGCAACATTGAGACTCTCGGCCTGCCCCTTCATGCTAATATGGACCAATTGATCTGCACTTTCAGCCATGAGGGAACTAATTCCTTGACCCTCATTTCCCATGACTAGTACAAAATTTTCTATAGGAGGCAGTTCTCTGTAATCAACAGAATCTTTAGATAGGGTTGTCGCCAGCACATGTATACCTGCCTTTTTAGCTTTCTCGAGAAGCACTTGATTAGACATCCGGTAAATAGGCAGATGAAAATGACTGCCTTGCATGGAACGTAAAGTCTTGAGACTGTAGGTATCTGCCGATTTATCTGAAACAATCACTCCAGTAAAACCTGCTGCATCCGCAGTTCGAATGATCGTTCCCACATTACCAGGATCTTGCACATCTTCCAAAAACAAGAACTTGCCCTGACTAAAGTCAGTTTGTTCTACTTCTTCTTTTTGAACCACGGCAACAATTCCCTGTGGAGTCTGAGAATCCGCCAAATCTAGCAAAATATCCTCTGATACCCAGACAGTTTGCGGAAAAGCAACTAACTGTTCTCGATAACTTTCTAGGGCAAAGATTTTCTCAATCGTCACTCCAGCTTGAACAGCTTCTTCAAACAAGTGCCAGCCTTCAATCAAATAGGCAGACTTGCGGTATTTTTTTTGGTGTAATTTCTTGGCATTTTTTACCACAGAATTGGCTTTTGAGGTTATAATAGTCATAGAAATATTATAACACAATCAAAGGGGTTTGGTATGCAAAAGGTTAGAATGATTGCCCAAGGTAGGGTACAGGGTGTCGGCTTTCGTTGGGGTGTTTACAGCTTGGCACTTGAAATTGGTGGCATCACAGGTCGAGTATGGAATAACGACGATGGCACAGTAGAAATTTTAGCCCAAGCAGACTCATCTGCTACCATGGCAAAATTTATCCAAGAAATCCGCAAAGGACCCACACCTTTTTCAAAAGTCAGCTACTTAGATGTCAAACTAAGCAACTTTCCTCCCTACCCTGACTTTAAAATCGCAAATTAGGTCTCTAGAACTATTGTATATTTTGTAAAAAAACAGTAGAATAGAAAGGTATAATTTTTAAAGAAGGAATAAAAACAGTGAAATCTATTAAACGTTTTGCACTCTCAGCTATGGGAGTGGCTATGTTGCTAGTCTTGACTGGTTGCGTTCAGATTGATAAAGCAACAGGTAAGCCAATTGGTCCCGTTTGGGATTTCTTGGGTGCTCCGATGGGAGAAGCTATCAAGTACTTCGCTACTGATAAAGGTCTAGGCTTCGGTGTCGCTATCATTATCGTAACCATTATCGTGCGCTTGATTATCTTGCCACTTGGTATCTACCAATCATGGAAGGCAACGCTTCACTCTGAAAAGATGAACGCCCTCAAGCACGTCCTGAGCCACACCAAACGCGTCTCAAAGAAGCAACTACTCAAGAAGAAAAACTCGAAGCCCAACAAGCTCTCTTTGCAGCTCAAAAAGAGCACGGCATCAGCATGTTTTGGTGGTGTAGGATGTTTCCCTATCCTCCTTCAAATGCCTTTC
>CAKMPG010000116.1:0-2588 GCA_927911355.1 Streptococcus mitis
TTTTCGGTTAAAAAAAGCAAGTCTTTTATGTTAAAAAAAAAGAAAAAAACTGTCAAACGTTTAATCATAAAATAAATGCAGGAAATCAATCAAATTTTCACGGAAATATGAAAGATAATGAAATAAAAACCTTTTTAATTAAGATTTTAAATTTATTTTTCAAGAAATACCTGATAAAACAATCAAAAACAATCAATCTAAAGTGTGCCCACTAAGTGGATAGAACATTTTTTCTGCAAAACGCTTGACATATTTCTAAAACATGATAAAATAATAGTCGTAAGGGCGAATAAAATCGCTTTCAAACAATAACAAAATTCTATAATAAGGAGATTTTTGCTATGGATTATAGTAAAGTTGCTGCCGAGGTCATTGAGGCTGTCGGTAAGGATAATCTTGTAGCTGCAGCCCACTGTGCAACTCGTCTTCGTTTGGTATTGAAAGACGAATCAAAAGTGAATCAAGCAGCTCTAGATAATAATGCGGATGTCAAGGGAACTTTTAGCACTAACGGACAATATCAAATTATCATTGGTCCTGGTGATGTTAACTTTGTGTATGCGGAAATCATCAAGAAAACTGGTTTGAAAGAAGTTTCGACAGATGATTTGAAAGAGATTGCTAATAAAGACAAAAAGTTCAATCCATTGATGGACTTGATTAAACTTTTGTCAGATATCTTTGTTCCTATTATCCCTGCCTTAGTTGCAGGTGGTCTCTTGATGGCTTTGCGAAACTTCTTGACATCACCAGACTTGTTTGGACCTCAATCAATTGAAGATATGTATCCTGCTATCAAAGGCTTCTCAGCTATGATTCAATTGATGTCTGCTGCTCCATTTATGTTCCTCCCTGTTTTGGTTGGTATTTCAGCAGCCAAGCGCTTTGGAGCAAACCAATTCCTTGGTGCAGCAATTGGTATGATTATGACCACTCCAGATTTGGGTGGCAAAGAAGCCTTCTGGGACATCTTAGGTTTCCATGTTACACAAACTAACTATGCTTATCAAGTTATTCCAGTCCTTGTTGCAATCTGGTTGTTAGCAAATTTGGAAAAATTCTTCCACAAGAAATTGCCATCTGCAGTTGACTTCACTTTCACACCGCTTTTATCAGTGATGCTTACAGGATTCCTTACATTTACAGTTATCGGTCCTGTTATGTTGGTTGTGTCTGATGCGATTACAAATGCGATTGTATGGTTGTACAACACAACAGGTGCCTTTGGTATGGGGGTATTTGGTGGAACTTACTCACTAATCGTTATGACAGGTCTTCACCAATCATTCCCAGCAATCGAAACACAATTGTTGTCTGCTTACAATAATAATGGTACTGGATTTGGAGACTACATCTTTGTTGTTGCTTCAATGGCAAACGTAGCACAAGGTGCGGCTACTCTTGCAATCTACTTCTTGACAAAAAATGCTAAAACAAAAGGATTGTCAAGTTCGGCTGCTGTTTCTGCCTTCCTTGGTATTACAGAACCTGCTCTCTTTGGGGTAAACTTGAAATACAAATTCCCATTCTTCTGCGCCCTTGCTGGTTCAGCAATTGGTGCCTTTGTAGCAGGTTTAACTCACGTTATTGCAGTTTCATTGGGAGCGGCTGGATTTATTGGATTCCTTTCTATTAAGGCTGGTTCAATCCCTATGTATATAGTTGCGGAAATTATGTCCTTTGTTGCCGCCTTTGCTTTCACTTATTTCTACGGGAAAACAAAAGCAGCTAGTGTCTTTGCTGATGAAGCTGCCACAGCAACCGCAGAAACAGTTACTGAACCTACAGTAGAAGCACCAGTAGTAGAAGAGACTGAAACTCTTCAAAATGAAACACTTGTAACTCCTATCGTTGGTGATGTTGTAGCTCTTGCTGATGTTAATGACCCTGTTTTTTCAAGTGGTGCTATGGGACAAGGTATCGCTGTGAAACCAAGTCAAGGTGTGGTCTATGCACCTGCTGATGCTGAAGTTTCAATTGCATTTCCAACAGGACACGCTTTTGGTTTGAAAACAACTGATGGTGCTGAAGTTTTGATCCACGTTGGTATTGACACTGTATCTATGAATGGTGAAGGTTTTGAAGCAAAAGTTGCCCAAGGTGATAAGGTTAAAGCTGGCGATGTTCTTGGAACATTTGACTCAAACAAAATCGCTGCAGCTGGACTTGATGATACAACAATGGTTATCGTTACAAATACAGCTGACTACGCTTCAGTAGCTCCAGTCGCAACAGGTTCAGTTGCGAAGGGGGATGCTGTGATCGAAGTGAAAATCTAATCAATCCTCTCTAATGTGAAAACGAACAAATGACATGTTTGTTCGTTTTTGCTTGAATGGTAAGATTTACAGAGGAAAATCTAAAAAAATAGAGAAATTTAGCCTTTCGAAATATGCTATAGTAAAGAAAATAAAAACAAGAGGTTTATCATGACAAAATTATATGGAAGCTTGGAAGCGGGCGGTACAAAGTTTGTCTGTGCTGTCGGTGATGAAAACTTTAACGTTGTAGAAAAAAACACAATTTCCAACAACAATCCAATCGAAACAATCGATAAAAACCATCGAGTTCTTCTCGAAAATTCGATA
>CAKMPG010000117.1:0-3701 GCA_927911355.1 Streptococcus mitis
TGATGTGATGGAGAACGAATGGGTGCTTTGGGAAAATGTTTCTCGGTTGGATTGGTGCCTTTCTGGGTCACTTGCTTTTTTGGAACTTGGGGACCGATAATAGCAGGAACTGCCATTATCCCTGCAGTATTAGGAGCCATGATTGTCTTAGCGATTTTTTTGGAGACGAGGAAGTTAATTTCTTAAATCTGATACTCAATGAAAATCAAAGAACAAACTAGAAAGCTAGCTGCAGGTTGCTCAAAGCACTGTTTTGAGGTTGTAGATAGAACTGACGAAGTCAGCTCAAAACACTGTTTTGAGGTTGCAGATAAAACTGACGAAGTCAGTAACATATATACGGCAAGGCGACGTTGACGCGGTTTGAAGAGATTTTTGAAGAGTATGAAACGAAAAGGAGGTTGGTCATTGAGACAGCCTCCTTTTGAGTGTGATATAATAGTTCTATGAGATTGGATAAATTTTTTAGTTGCCTGCGCTGTAGGGAGTCGGACAGAGGTCAAAAACATGCTCAAGGCTGGGCGCGTGACGGTAATGGTAAAAAAGAGAAATCAGCTAAATTGCAGATTGATGAAGAAAGAGATGAGATTCGCTTTGACGGTCAAGTGCTAGAGTATGAAGAGTTTGTCTATTACATGATGAACAAACCCCAAGGTGTTATTTCAGCGACTGAGGATTCTAAGCATCGAACCGTTCTGGACTTGTTGGATGACTTGGCTCGGAGCAAGGAAGTTTTCCCAGTAGGGCGCTTGGATATTGACACGCATGGTTTTTTGTTATTAACGAATGACGGTCAGCTTGCCCATGCTCTTCTTTTCGCCCAAGCGACATGTGGATAAGACATATCTGGCTCAGGTCAAGGGAATTATGACCCAAGAAGATGTGGAGATATTTGCCAAGGGAATTCCTCTCAAGGACTTTACTTGTCAGCCTGCTAGACTGGAGCTTGTGTCCATAGATCCAGAAAAGAATCAAAGCCAAATCCGTGTGACCATTGCAGAAGGGAAGTTTCATCAGGTCAAACGAATGGTTGCCTATTGCGGCAAGGAAGTAGTAGACTTGCAACGTTTGACTATGGGAACTTTAGTTTTAGATGAGAACTTGCAGCGAGGGGAATGGCGTCGCTTGACCAAGGAAGAGTTAGAAGCTCTCCTTGCGAATATTGCCTAATTTGATTTATATTCGAAAAGGTGAGGAAGAATATCCTTGCCTTTTATGTTTTCAGTTGCTTACTTTGTGAAAAGCGTTATAATAGACTGTAGAATAAAAGGAGGAATCTATGAACGCGATTCAAGAATCATTTACTGATAAATTATTTGCCAACTATGAAGCAAATGTAAAATACCAAGCGATTGAAAATGCTGCTAGCCATAATGGAATTTTTGCAGCCCTAGAACGTCGCCAAAGCCATGTAGACAACACACCTGTTTTCTCATTGGATTTGACCAAGGACAAGGTAACAAACCAGAAAGCGTCTGGTCGTTGCTGGATGTTTGCAGCCCTTAACACCTTCCGTCACAAACTCATCTCTCAATATAAATTGGAAAACTTTGAGTTGTCACAGGCTCATACATTCTTCTGGGATAAGTATGAGAAATCAAACTGGTTCTTGGAGCAAGTCATTGCAACCGCAGACCAAGATTTGACGAGCCGTAAGGTTAAATTCCTACTTCAAACACCTCAACAAGATGGCGGTCAATGGGATATGGTCGTTTCTCTCTTTGAGAAATACGGTGTCGTGCCTAAGTCAGTTTACCCTGAGTCTGTTTCATCTAGTAGTAGCCGTGAGTTAAATGCAATACTTAACAAATTGCTTCGCCAAGATGCTCAAATCTTGCGTGACTTGCTTACTTCTGGTGCGGACCAAGCGACTGTTCAAGCTAAGAAAGAAGACCTCTTGCAAGAAATCTTTAATTTCCTTGCCATGTCATTAGGACTTCCACCACGTCAGTTTGACTTTGCTTATCGCGATAAAGATAACAACTACCAAAGCGAAAAGGGCATCACACCACAAGAGTTTTACAAGAAATATGTCAATCTTCCTCTAGAAGATTATGTTTCTGTTATCAATGCTCCAACTGCTGACAAGCCTTACGGAAAATCTTACACAGTTGAGATGTTAGGAAATGTGGTTGGTAGCCGTGCGGTTCGTTACATCAACGTGCCGATGGAGCGCTTGAAAGAGTTGGCAATTGCTCAAATGCAAGCAGGTGAGACTGTTTGGTTTGGTTCTGATGTCGGCCAGCTCAGCAACCGTAAGGCTGGAATCCTTGCGACAGATGTTTATGACTTTGAATCAAGCATGGACATTAAACTCACTCAAGACAAGGCTGGACGTTTGGATTACAGCGAAAGTTTGATGACCCACGCCATGGTCTTGACAGGTGTTGATTTGGATGAAAATGGGAAGTCAACCAAGTGGAAGGTTGAAAACTCATGGGGAGACAAGGTTGGTACCGATGGGTACTTTGTTGCCTCAGACGCTTGGATGGACGAATACACTTACCAAATCGTTGTCCGTAAGGAATTGCTGACAGCAGAAGAACAAGCTGCCTATGAATCAGAACCAATTGTACTCGCACCATGGGATCCAATGGGTGCCTTGGCCGAATAAAAGTATAGAAAAAAAGGAATCAGATTTTAGAACCTGATTCCTTTTAAGTTGCTTGATTACATGATGTGAAGAACATGTGCCACAATACCCACTGCGAAGAGTGCAAGGATAATAGTGATTGGAGATACTTTTTTCTTAAGCAAGTACATGCAAAGGAGAGTAAGGAGTAGTCCTGATAGTCCAGGGATCAACATATCCAAGTTTTGTTGGAAAGTAGTAACTTTTTCAGGTGTTTGAGACAATCCTTGTCCTACTTGTGCGAATGCTTCTTGGATACCTTTAGATCCTTCTGGCAATTTATCCCAATGGATATAAGCCTTTTCATCTAGTTGAACTTTGGCAACATCGAAAGCAAATTTAATATTTACCCAACGTTGAACAAGGACAGCAAGAATGAACATACCAAGGATAGAAGCTCCTTTAGTGATGTCTTGAAGGATACCGCCAGACATATCTTTAGTGATTTCTGATCCAGCCTTGTATCCAATCTCTTGTGTATACCACAAGAATGACATACGAATCAAGTTCCAAAGAACGAAGAAGAGGATTGGACCTAAGATATTACCAGTAAGGGCAAGTGAAGCACCGAGTGATCCAAGGATTGGGCGTACTGTAAACCAGAATACTGGGTCACCGATACCAGCAAGAGGTCCCATCATACCGATTTTAACCCCTTGGATAGCAGCGTCATCAATTTCAACACCGTTAGCACGTTCTTCTTCAAGTGCAAGAGTAACCCCCATGATTGGAGCGGCTACGTATGGGTGAGTGTTGAAGAACTCAAGATGGCGTTCAAGAGCAGCGATTTGATCTTCTTTTTTAGTGTAGAGTTTTTTAAGAGCTGGAATTAATGAGTAAGCCCAACCCAAGTTTTGCATACGTTCATAGTTCCAAGAACCTTGTAAGAAAGTTGAACGCCACCAAACTTTTTTTACGATCTGATTTTAGTTAATTGAAGTTTTTCAGTCATGATGTTTTCAGTCCTTTCTTATCTTAGTAGTCTTCTAGGATATCGCCGATTGGGTCGTTAGAAGTTGCGGCTCCTCCGCCACCATTTCCACCAGTTTAGAAAGGTGAAGGTAGATAA
>CAKMPG010000118.1:0-6226 GCA_927911355.1 Streptococcus mitis
GGGTGTTTTTGGTAGTGAGTGTGATAGGGTTGATTTTATCACTAGAAAAAAGAAGTTTTTCGGGTAAAAAATTTTAACCTAGGAAAATCAGGCTTACTAGAAGGTCTGCCAGATTTGATTCGTGTGACGACTGTGACCTTGATTTCCCTTGTTGGTGAAACAGCCATGGCCGGAGCGGTTGGAGCTGGTGGTATTGGTAACGTATCCGTCGCTTATGGATTTATACTCTTCAAAAATCAAAATTCAAACCACGTCAGCGTTGCCTTGCCGTACTCAAGTACAGCCTGCGGCTAGCTTCCTAGTTTGCTCTTTGATTTTCATTGAGTATTAACCGCTACAATCACGATGTGACTATCTTGGCAACCATCATTATCATTTTGATTATCTTTGCAATCCAATTCTTGGGAGATTTCTTGACTAAGAAATTGAGGCATAAATAAAATAGGCGCCATAATATCCATAGGGGATTTACCCACTACAAATATTATAGAGCCAAATAAAAAAGAGCCGCCTGGCTCTTTTTTTAGTAATCAGATTTTCTGTGCAAATTTTTTACTTAAGGCTTGTCCAATCAAGGCACCCAATAGGGCTCCGATGACTACACTTGCAACAAATAGAAGGATGGTTCCAGGATTTGGCGCAACCATGATACGGTCGATATATTCTTGGGATTTTCCTCTTGCCAGAAGAGTAGCCATATAGGCTTTGGGCGCAATCCACATAAGTAAGATTGGACCAGTTGTGCTAAAGGCAAAGAGAATGAAAGAAAGGAAGTTCTTTGTTTGGTCCTTGTATTTTCCGAGGCTAGCTACTGCATCTGCTAGGAGGCCACAGATAATTCCAGGAAGGAAGGCACCAGCACCGTGTTTAGTTCCCAAGAAAAAAGAGAGCAATGACAAGGCCGATAGTGGTAATGGCTCCAAAGCGTGGAACTTTTGCGACCAGAATCATATAGACGCTACCGCCGACAAGGGCAGTAAAGGCAGGCGCATAAAACATGTTTCCAGTTTGGTCAAAGAGATTGCCCAAAAGGACACCAACCCCCATGCAGAGGAAGTAAAGAACTGCAAAA
This sequence comes from Streptococcus mitis, assembly GCA_927911355.1. Taxonomy (GTDB): domain Bacteria; phylum Bacillota; class Bacilli; order Lactobacillales; family Streptococcaceae; genus Streptococcus; species Streptococcus mitis_DD. Next base: position 1,073 of record CAKMPG010000118.1, read on the forward strand.
AGCAGTGTAGTTAAGATAGATTTCTTCATGAATTGTCTCCTGATCATTTTTCACAATTCTCATTTTACCATGGTTTGGTGGGATTGTAAATGGATACTAGAATTTTTTGAAAACGCTTGAAATATGATATAATAGTTTCATAGTTATTTTTAGGGGGATATTATGGGGAGATTTTTAGACTTTGTCTTTTAATCGTTTCTTTTTAGGGATGATTGCGACAGCCTTCTTTTGGCTATTAACTTTAGCAGGAGGGATTATCCTTGGTCTAGCGCCGGCTAGTGCCACCTTGATGAGCCTATATGCAGAACATGGTTATAGCTTTCGGGAATACAGTTTGAAGGAGGCTTGGTCTCTTTACAAGCAAAATTTTGTCTCAAGCAACCTGATTTTCTATAGTTTTTTAGGAGTGGATCTAGTTTTGGTTTATGGCTTGTATCTCTTGGTGCAATTGCTCATCAGACTATTATTCATTTGATTGCGACCTTTTTGAATGTCCTAGTAGTTGCCCTGCTGTTTTTGGCTTATACAGTATCTTTGAAATTACAAGTTTATTTTGATTTGTCTTATCGAAATAGTCTCAAACTATCCTTGATTGGCATCTTTATGAGTCTAGCAGCTGTGGCCAAGATTCTTCTTGGAACTGTGCTACTTGTAGCAATTGGTTACTATATGCCTGCCCTACTTTTCTTTGTAGGAATTGGGATGTGGCATTTCTTTATCAGTGATATGTTGGAACCGGTCTATGAAAGTATCCATGAAAAATTGGCGACAAAATAGAATGAAGCAGTTTTGGCTACATACGCTTTTGAGAACCTACAGTTCAGTTATGATGATTATTATTGCGAGTTTTGCAATCTTACTCTCTTACGCTGACTGGGATTCACGGGAAAAGGAAGCTCAGAGAGTAGCTCAGCGTGTAACCACTCGAACAGTCGAAGAGGTGGAATATTATTATCGCGAGTCAGCCCAACTAGCGCAAGATTTAGTAGCCAATCAAGACCGTATACAAGGGGTTTATAAGTACTTTAGCCTGTCAACTTCTGAGTATTTTTTATTGGCTGTTGGAGCATCAAGCAGCTTCGTCAACTTCTATTTCTCTGTATGAAAATATCGATGACCTGTATGTTCAAAATGATTATATAACGGGTGTTGCAATCGTCTTGCAGGACTTTAAAGAAGTTTATGTTTCGAGCAGAAATGAGAGAGGGGGTCATTCGGTACTTGCGGAGGGCTTTAAACCAGAGGCCAATAGTTTTGGAGTTCCTATTTTAGATCCAGCGACGGATCAATCGATAGGGGTTGTTTATATCTCCTTGGATCCAGAAATCTTATACCATGCTGTAGACAATACTCGAGGTCATATCCCGATGGCTGTTACTGTGACATCGCCTTTTGATACGGAGATTTTTCATATTGGTGAGAGGGTCAATAGGGAGAATGAAAACTGGTTTGTCGGTGTGACTTCTCATGGATATCAGGTTCAGGTGGCAGTTCCCAAAAACTTTGTTTTACAAGAAACAGTGGCTAGCTCTGCTTTGATTGTGGGTTTGAGCCTTCTCTTTATTGTCATTCTCTATCTGACTTTGAGGCAGACCTTTGCTAATTATCAAAAGCAGGTAGTGGATTTGGTGGATTCCATCCATGCTATTGCCCAAGGACAAGAAGGTCTTCGCATTGACACACTTGAAAGGATCAGGAATTGCTCCTAATCGCGGAGACGACCAATGATATGTTGGATCGATTAGAAAAGAATATCCATGATATTTATCAGTTAGAGCTTAGTCAAAGGATGCCAATATGCGAGCCTTACAGGCTCAAATCAATCCTCATTTTATGTATAATACGCTGGAGTTTTTGCGTATGTATGCAGTTATGCAAAGTCAAGATGAGTTGGCAGATATCATTTATGAATTCAGTAGTCTCTTGCGTAACAATATTTCCGACGAAAGAGAGACCCTTCTCAAACAGGAATTAGAATTTTGTCGTAAATACAGCTATCTCTGCATGGTTCGCTATCCCAAGTCCATTGCCTATGGTTTCAAGATAGACCCAGAGCTAGAGAATATGAAAATTCCTAAGTTTACCTTGCAACCGCTGGTAGAAAACTATTTCGCGCATGGTGTTGACCATAGACGGACAGATAATGTGATTAGTATCAAGGCTCTTAAACAGGATGGTTTTGTGGAAATTTTAGTGGTCGATAATGGCCGTGGTATGTCGGCTGAAAAACTGGCAAATATCCGAGAAAAATTAAGGCAGAGACATTTTGAACACCAAGCCAGTTACAGTGATCAAAAGCAGTCTATCGGGATTGTCAATGTACATGAGCGTTTTGTGCTCTATTTTGGGAATCGCTATGCCATTACTATAGAGTCTGCGGAGCAAGCAGGTGTTCAGTATCGCATTACAATTCAAGATGAGTAGAAAGGGAGAAAATGTATAAAGTATTATTAGTAGATGATGAGTACATGGTGACAGAAGGTCTGAAACGTTTGATTCCCTTTGATAAGTGGGATATGGAGGTCGTCGCAACAGCCAGTCATGCCGATGAAGCCCTAGAATATGTTCAGGAAAATCCTGTCGATGTCATCATTTCAGATGTCAATATGCCCGATAAAACAGGGCTTGATATGATTCGGGAGATGAAAGAAATCTTACCAGATATTGCCTATATCCTTCTCTCGGGTTATCAGGAGTTTGATTATGTAAAAAGAGCCATGAACCTTAGTGTGGTGGACTATTTGGTCAAACCTGTTGATAAGGTAGAGTTGGGAAATCTGCTGGAGAAGATTGCAGGTCAGCTCGGCGAGAGAGGAAAGAAAAGTCAGACCCTTAGTCAAGATTTAGATGAGGCTGGATTTGTTAGTTATCTAGGAGGTGAGGAGAATTGGTGGATAGGCCTATCCAAGGAAAAACAAGGATCTTTTACCATTCCCTACTATGTCTTGGGTCAAGACTGGCAGATTTTTATTTCTGATAAACCCCTAGATGGTTTAGTCGTTACTCCCTTTGAAGCTCCTTATCAAGAACACTTTGAACGCTGGAAGCTGAATGCTGAGAAAGCCCTCTTTTACGGCTCTGTAAATCTACAACAGTCTGAGAGTCTCTTTGCCTATTACGAACCGATTTATAGGGTTATCATTCAGGGAAATCTTAATCAAATCGTAGAAGAGTTAAATCTCTTGGAGAAGGTAGTTCTTGAAAATACACCCCGTGTTCCAATTACCAAGCAGCTTTTTATCCAGTTTGTCATGGATGTCTTTCACTTGTTTGAACATCTCAAAGCTGATGATATGACGGATATTGTCAAAACCATTCATGCTATTCAATCATTCGATCAATTGGTTCCTTATATCAAGGAAACTCTGACCCGCTTCTTTGGGCAATATCGTATGAATGAAAACGTGGTCAGTGTGCTGGAAGTCATTGGGCGTGATTATCAGAAAGAACTTTCCCTCAAGGATATCAGTAAGGATCTCTTTATCAATCCTGTCTATCTAGGGCAGTTGATCAAGCGTGAAACCAATTCGACCTTCGCAGAATTACTAAACAAACAACGCATTAAGGCTGCCCAACAGCTCTTGCTTTCAACTAGTGACAGTATCGAAGATATTTGTTATGCTGTTGGTTACAGTAATGTTGGATATTTCTATAAAGTGTTCCGAAAATTGTGCGGAAAATCGCCAAAAGCTTACCGAAAACAGGTAGAAACGACACTATAATAGTTGTATCCCTTTACAAAAAGTGCTATAATATCAATAATAACATCAGGAGGTTCTATCATGAAAAAGAAACCAATTTATCTATGGGTCTTGCTCATCTTGTCTGCCCTTATCTCAGCTACGTCTCTGTTTGAACTTTTGAAGCCCTTGCCTAGTAAAGAAGTCCTTCGTGCTGCTCAAAAACAAGTTGCAGGGGTCAGTGCTCAGCAGGTAGAAGATAGCATTAATTTTAGCTATAGAGTGGCAGAAGCATCTCATTCTATTTTTAATGTGGCCTTGGTTGTACTATCTGCTATTTTAGTGGTAGTAGCGATTGTATTCCTTGTTCGTAAGAATTTGCAGTATGCAAACTATACTTATGTCGGCTATGTTTTGCTAGCCATTATTGGTTCGATTTATACCTATGTGACTTTACAAGACGCTTTGCAGCTGGTTCAAGATGAAACTATTCGTTTGACAATGGGTATTGGTTCAAAAGCTGTCAGCATTTTCTATATCGTCATCAATGTTCTCTTCCTAGCCCTTGTCTTCTACAAGATATGGCGTCAGCAAAAAGCCTTGGCTGAAGAAGAGGAAACAGAAGAACTTGCCTAAGTATTGACAAAAAAGAACTATCAAGTTACAATCTTGGTAGTTCTTTTTCGATTAAAAATAAAATCATGGAGGTACATATGAAGACAATTTCTTTAGTTTATATTAGTCTGAGTGGCAATACTGAAAGTTTTGTGACGCGCTTGAAAGACTATCTCTTGTCCCAGTACGAGGGAATTGAGGTTCAAAAGATTCATATCAAAGATTTGGTCAAAGAAGGCCAAGATTTCTATGAAATGGATCATCCTTATGTCACTTTTTTACCAACCTACCTAGAGGGAGGAAATGGTGTGGACAACGGAGATGTTGAGATTTTGACGACACCAGTAGGGGATTTTATCGCCTATGGTGACAATGCTAGTAAGTGTTTTGGTGTGGTTGGTTCAGGAAATCGTAACTTTAATAACCAATACTGCCTGACAGCCAAGCAATACAGTCAACGTTTTGGTTTCCCTGTATTGGCTGACTTTGAAATGCGAGGCATGCTGGAAGATATCAAACATGTCGCAACTATTATTGCAGATTTGTATGAGTTGGAAGAGGCTGGGACAAAAGTCTAACCTATCGATTTTATACTCAATGAAAATCAAAGAGCAAACTAGGAAGCTAGCCGTAGGCTGTACTTGAGTACGGCAAGGCGAAGCTGACGTGGTTTGAAGAGATTTTCGAAGAGTATTAAAATTTTATAATAAAGAATTCCCAAAATCAAAATCTTTTTGTCTCAGCCTCTTTTTACTATCCTAGGCAATTCTATCAGAACTCTTACTTTCTATGATCCAAGATTTGATTGATATGGTCCACTTTTTTAGCTTCTCTTTTATAAAGAATAGCCCAAATGATG
>CAKMPG010000119.1:0-3015 GCA_927911355.1 Streptococcus mitis
CATGGTCTGACAGTGATTTTACCTGACCAGGCTGAGGATTTCCTCAAACAAATGGATATTTCCAAGTTTCATGGAGTAGGAAAAAAGACGGTGGAAAGACTTCATCAAATGGGTGTTTTTACCGGCGCTGATTTGCTTGGAAGTCCCTGAAGTGACCCTGATAGACCGTTTTGGCAGACTGGGCTATGTACCTTTATCGAAAGGCTCGTGGTATTCACAATTCCCCGGTCAAATCCAATCGTATCCGTAAATCAATCGGGAAAGAGAAAACCTATGGAAAAATTCTCCGTGCCGAGGAAGACATCAAAAAAAGAGCTGACTCTCCTATCAGAAAGAGTCGCTCTCAATCTCAGTCAACAAGAAAAAGCTGGAAAAAATTGTCATTCTGAAAATCCGCTACGAAGACTTTTCAACTCTGACTAAACGAAAAAGTCTGGATCAAAAAACGCAGGATGCTAGTCAGATCAGCCAAATAGCCCTGCAACTCTATGAAGAGTTGGACGAGAAAGAAAAAGGCGTCCGCCTGCTGGGGATTACCGTAACTGGATTTTAAAGCTCAATGAAAATCAAAGAGCAAACTAGAAAGCTAGCCGCAGGCTGCTCAAAACACTGTTTTGAGGTTGCAGATAGAGCTGATGCAGTTTGAAGAGATTTTCGAAGAGTATAAAACCTTGAAGAGTTGCCCCTTCAAGGTTTTTCTTATACAAATAAACGGACAAAGCTGTAAAGTAGTAAGACACTACCAAGCACGATACGGTATTTACCAAAAAGGGTAAAGTCGTGTTTTTTTACATAGCTTGTCAAGAAACGAATAGCGACCATGCTGACTGCAAAGGCTACTCCCATCGCAACCAAGAGCAAGAACAATTGCCCAAAGCTCAAGAGCTGTCCTGCTTTTATAAATTTGAAAATCTTTAAGGCACTAGCTCCAAACATAACAGGAATTCCAAGATAGAAGGTAAATTCCGTCACAACAGAACGACTGGTTCCATTTAACAAACCACCGACAATAGTCGCTCCTGAACGGCTAGTTCCTGGTAAAAGGGCAAGAACTTGGAAGAGTCCGATATAGAATGCTGTCGTATAAGGAAGTTTGTCCAACTCTGTTACACTTGGCTCTATAGCACGCGCTTCATTGCGCTTTTCCAAATAGATAAAGGCAATCCCATAGATAATCAACATGAGAGCAACAGAAACCATGTTATGGAAGTGGGTATCAAACCAATCATCAAATTTAAAGACGGCAAGTAAAGGCAAAGTGGCAACCAAGACCTTCAACCACAGTCTCCAAGTCTTACGAACTTCCTGCTTATCCTTAGTCGATTTGAAAGGATTGAGCTTGTTAAAGTAAATGACCATAACCGCTAAAATAGCACCAAGCTGAATCACGACATTAAACATGGACATAAAGGCTTCATTTTGATTTTGGTATTGGATAAACTCCTCTGCTAAAATCAAGTGACCTGTACTCGAAATCGGCAACCATTCCGTAATTCCTTCAACAATCCCGAAGAAGATAGATTTTAAAATTTCAATAAGATACATAGATTACTCCTTTTTCTATCTTCCATTATAGCATACTTTTTCAGTATATGGCAGTTCTCTTTAAAAGGCACCGATACTGCCACCGCCTCCTCCTCCAGAGAAGCCACCGCCAGAACTTCCACTTCCAGAAGATACGGAATAGGTACTTGCTGTGTTTGCGACGCTGGCATAATGGCTCATTTGCGCACTTGAATGATAAAACATACTATGCCAACCATAAGCTACATAGAGGTTGATATCTGGATTTTCCACTTGGATATGATGAACCTTCATCAAATGACTGACCTTGTCTGCATAGCCAAATAAAGTCGCATAAACCAAGAGGCGATTCCAGACCACAATACTTTCCAATTCAGCCTGATCCAATCGTGCAATCTCACGCAACATATTTTCAAAACTGGTCCAGAGATAGTATACTTCTGCTCCTGCTTCATTTAGGACACCATCACGATTATCTAATCGAAGCTTCCAATAATAGAAAACAGCCAAAACCAAACCTAGAAAACCAAGTATTGGCAAGAGGAGGTAAAGATAGCCATAAACATCCAAACTGTACAAGAACAAACCAAATCCGATAAATAGGGGCAAGATAGTCAAGACCCCCATACCCACTTGCAAGGCCTTTTCCCCACCAGTTAAAGGACGGTAGTAATCCGGAAGCCCCCAGAAGGTAACTCTATTTCTCACTCCTTCTTGCATCTCTTTCAATACTTCTTCAAAAGAAGATTTGAGCTGACGCCCCTTTGCTTGAATCCGTTTTTCATCAGAAACTTTTGCTCTACGATAAAGACTATCAGATACCTTGTAATCCGCAAACAAATTGGAAAGAGTTTCTTCTTTTTTGCCTGAAAAAGCCAGATTTAGACAGTCTTTCTCAAAACTTGACAAACCATCTTCTTTTACTAGCTTCAAACCAACTGCATCTCCTTCTGAAATGATAGAAACATTCCCACGGTCTATCACATCTAGCAAGGTAGCTTGAATAAGTTGGTCAAAGGTAAATTTACCTGCTCCTTTTGTTAGAGGACTCACTTCTTCCAAGGAGGTCGAGTAGACTGCTTCTGATAAAACCATAGGCTCTAATTCCATTGGTGGTTCATAGATACGATGATTTTTTGGCATATTTGACGGAAGGAGTGGTCTTTCTTCTATAGATGAAATAGAAGCAAATACTCAATAACAAGGAGATAGAAAGTATCGAAGGGAAGACCCAAGTAACGAGTTGTTTACTTTGCTCTTTTTCTTTAAAAATCGAGTCTTCTATCTTATTAAACTCTTCTAAACGATTTCCTTTCAATCCCTGATCCCTAGCGCTAGCAAAATCAGTTCGAGGCCAGTAGGCATGCAATTCAACTCCCCGCTTAGGCGGAAGATTGTCTAAACGGATAGTATAATCAAGGTTACTCTTTTCAACCGTTCCCTCTCTAAAAAGTTTCCCTGTATGGAAAAAGAGTTTTTCAGCCCCCTTGT
>CAKMPG010000120.1:0-4855 GCA_927911355.1 Streptococcus mitis
AACTTGTCCAATGAAGAGCAAGACTTGACCGTAGAGGAAACGTCAAATCGGTCTTGATTGAAAACACCGTGGCTCAGGAAGTCTTTGAAAAACAAATCTTAGCTCCATGGATGCTTTCTGTGTGGAAATGACTGACTAAAAAGTGAGAACCTCAAGCTTATAGAGTTTGAGGTTTTGCTAAAAGTTTTTTAGAGAATTCTTTTAAATAGATTTTTTTAGAATTTTCTAAAAAATCTGTCAAAGCTCTTGCTTTTATAATAAAATAGGGTATAATAAGTGAAAATACTATTTGAAGGAGATTATTATGCAATCGAAAAAGTGGCTCTTAGGAGCGGGAGTGACCTTGAGTGCGGCCCTTCTTTTGGCAGCTTGTGGTAAAAGTGATAAGAAAGCAGATGCCCCGAGGAGCTTTTCTTATGTTTATGCAGTGGATCCGTCTTCCTTGGATTATAGCGTTACGAGTAAAAGTTCTACTTCTGACGTGATTGGTAATGTTGTTGATGGTCTTTTAGAGAATGATAAATATGGGAATCTTGTTCCGTCTTTAGCAGAGGATTGGACTGTTTCAACCGATGGTTTGACTTACACTTACAAACTTCGTAAGGGGGTGAAGTGGTATACTTCTGAAGGAGAGGAGTATGCAGAAGTTAAGGCGCAGGATTTTGTTACAGGTCTGAAGCATGCAGCAGATGCTAAGTCAGATGGTCTTTCTTTGATTGAAAAATCAATCAAAGGTTTGGAGGCTTATGTTAGTGGTGAGACCAATGATTTTTCAACTGTAGGTGTTAAAGCTCTTGATGATTATACGGTAGAATATACCCTTAATAAACCAGAAAGTTTTTGGAACTCTAAAGTAACAACAGCAACCATGCTCCCTGTAAATGAAGAATTTTGAATGCAACAGGCAAGGATTACGGAGCGCCAACCCCATCAAGTATTCTTTACAATGGTCCATATTTTTTGAAATCTTTGATTTCTAAATCTGTGATTGAATATGAAAAAATCCTAACTATTGGGATAAGGAAAATGTCAAGATTGATAATGTAAAATTAACATTCTATGACGGATCAGATCAAGAATCCCTTATCCGTAGTTTCGCTACAGGAGCATATAATACAGCGAGACTTTTCCCAAATAGTTCAAGTTTTGCTTCTACCAAAGAGAAATATGGAGATCAGATTATTTATAGCCCTCAGGAAGCAACTAGTTATTACTTTACTTTTAACGTAAATCGTCAATCATATAATAAAACAGCCAAGACAGATGAAGGACAAAAGCTTTCTACAAAAGAAGCCATGCTGAATAAAAAATTTCCGTCAAGCAATTAATTTTGCCTTCAATCGCCACGCCTATACAGCTCAATTAAATGGCGAAGAAGGTGCGGATAAGATTATTCGTAATAGTCTAGTGCCAGATAACTATGTTCAAGTAGCTGGGAAGACTTTCGGGCAGCTGGCTCAGGATGAACTGCTGAAATATGGAGAGCAATGGAAAGATGTGACTCTCACAGATGGCAAGGATACAATTTACAATCCTACAAAGGCCAAGTCTGCGTTTGAGAAAGCGAAGTCAGAATTGCAAACAAAGGGAGTAAGTTTCCCGATTCATTTGGATGTACCAGTAGAACAGACGGATGTAGTTGCAGTTCAACAGACAAATTCATTAAAACAATCGATTGAAGAAACATTGGGAACTGAGAATGTAATTATAGATGTTCTTCAAATGACGGATAATGAGAAGGAAAGTATTACTTCTCAAGCTAAAGTTCCAACCCAAAAAGATTATGATTTGAATGGAACTGGTTGGGGACCAGATTATCAAGATCCAGCAACCTATCTCAATATTTTAGATGCTAAGAAGGGTTCTGCTTTGAAGCATCTAGGTATAACAAAGGGCAAGGATCCTGAAGTTGTGGCAAAAGTTGGCTTGGATGAATACAAGAAGCTCTTGGATGATGCGGCTTCTGAGACAAGTAATCTTGATAAACGATACGAAAAGTATGCTAAAGCACAGGCTTGGGTTACTGATAGTTCACTTCTTATTCCAGTTGCTTCTTCAGGGGGCTCTCCTATGGTTAGTCGTACTGTTCCATTTACCAAAGCTTATTCACAGGTCGGTATTAAGGGGGATCCATTTATTTTTAAAGGAATGGAACTTCAAAATGATATTGTGACAACTAAAGAGTATGATGCGGCCTTCAAAAAAGTGGCAAAAGGAAAAACTGGAATCGAATGCTCAGTATCAAAAGGATTTAGAAAAGCACATAAAATAACGTGAATGAGATTCTTGCTTTCGTTAGGTTATCAGTTAATTCATTGATATTTAAATGATAAATCGCATAAAAACAAGGGAGGACTGTATGAAAGACAGAAATCCTTTGTTTTTTTATGACTAAAGTTTATAAACTTTCATTCTAGAAATTCAATTAACTTTACAAATTCCCACTATTTTGGTAAAATAAACCTATGTTATAAAAACTAACATAAAGGAGAAAGAAGATGACTACAAAAAAGCGTATCCTTAGTGCAGGTCTGACTGTTGCAGCTGCCTTGCTGTTAACTGCTTGCGGACAATCAGGTTCAGATACAAAAACTTACTCATCAACCTTTAGTGGAAACCCAACTACATTTAACTACTTATTAGACTACTACGCTGATAATACAGCTATTATTACTAACCTAGTTGATGGTTTGCTTGAAAATGACAACCACGGAAACCTAGTTCCATCTTTGGCAGAGGACTGGTCTGTTTCAAGCGACGGTCTGACTTATACCTATAAACTGAGAAAAGATGCCAAATGGTTTACGGCTGACGGTGAAGAGTATGCCCCAGTCAAGGCACAAGATTTTGTGACAGGTATCAAATACGCAGTGGATAATAAATCCCAGGCCATTGACTTGATTCAAAACTCAATCAAGGGCTTGAATGATTATATTACAGGAGCGGATTCTGACTTTTCTAAGGTTGGAGTGAAAGCCATTGATGACCATACTGTTGAGTATACTTTGGCGCGCCCAGAACCTTACTGGAACTCAAAAACAACCAACAGTATTCTTTCCCAGTGAATGAAGAGTTTCTAAACTCAAAAGGGAAAGATTTTGGTACCCTATCTCCAGATAGCATTCTCTACAGCGGACCTTATTTGTTAAAAGATTTCACATCAAAATCATCGATCGAGTATGTGAAAAATCCGCATTATTATGATCATGACAAAGTATCGATTGAACACGTAAAATTGGCCTATTTTGATGGTTCAGACCAAGAATTGACCATCCGTAACTTTGAAAGTGGAGCTTATTCAATCGCAGGTGTTTATCCAAATAGTTCTAACTTTGCTAAGACCAAGGAGAAATATAAGGATAATATCGTCTATAGCTTGCAGGACAAGACTTCTTGGTATTTCAATTTTAACGTCAACCGTAAGGCCTACAATCACACTGCTAAAACAACAGATGAGCAGAAGAAGTCAACTGAGACAGCTGTTTTGAACAAGAACTTCCGCCAAGCGGTGAACTTTGCCTTGGACCGCACAGCCTATTCTGCTCAGTCAAATGGGGAAGAAGCGGCTAGCAAGACCCTTCGTAACACCCTAGTACCTCCTACATTTGTCCAAGTTGGAGACAAGACTTTTGGAGAAGTAGTCGCTTCTAAATTGGTCAACTATGGCACAGAATGGTCAGGTATTAACTTGGCAGATGCTCAGGATGCCTATTTTAACAAAGAAAAAGCCCAAGCAAAATTTGCGGAAGCTAAAAAAGAATTGGCAAGTCAAGGTGTGACTTTCCCTATTCACTTGGATGTAGCTGTTGATCAAACAAGTAAAAATGCTGTGACAGGCATGAACTCAGTTAAGCAGACCCTTGAGTCAGTTTTAGGTGCTGATAACATTGTCATTGATGTTCAGCAACTTTCAACAGATGATTTTAATAACGTAGCCTTCTTAGCACCAACACCAGCTGATCGAGACTATGATTTGAGCTTTGATGGTTGGGTAGGTGACTATCAGGATCCATCAACTTATCTCAATCCTTTCAATGCAGAGGATGGATTCTACCTCAAAATTTTTGGTCTAGATGCTCAAGAAGATAAAGCTAAGATTGCTAGCTTGGGGCTTGATACTTACACCAAGATGCTCAAAGATGCAGATAGTGAAAATAAAGATGTAGCAAAACGCTATGAAAAATATGCTGAAGCACAGGCTTGGATGATTGACAATTCTCTGATTATGTCAGCCATGTCAAGTGGTGGAACAGCATCTGTAACCAAAGTAACGCCATTTACAAGAGGGTACTCAATGGTCGGTATCAAGGGTGATGGCAATAACTACAAGTATATGAAACTGCAAAAGATACTGTGACAATCAAACAGTTTGAAGAAGCTAAGACTAAATGGGAGCAAGAAAGTAAAAAAGCAATCGAAAAAGCTCAAAAAGAAGCAGAAAATCATGTCAAATAGATGAGCGAGGTTCCGTAAGGGACCTTGTTTTGATGTTTATATAGTAAATTTATTGATGTAATTGGTTGCAAGTCAAAAAGAATGTTTCGGAAAGAAGATTAAAATGCCTTACCTAAGCGGATTTACCCCGCAAGTGTATTTTTTTATGATATAATAAAATGAAATAAAAATTGATAATAGAGGTATATCGTGAGTAGATCTTCGAAGCGAGCTCGTAAGGGTAAAACAAAAATATTGATTAGTTGGGGGTTGCTAGCTATCTATGCATTACTAGCAGTCTTTTTATTGTTTTTGATTTTCAAGTACAATATGCTAGCCTTCCGATATCTCAATATAGTGGTTGCTGTCTTAATTGTAGCCTTAGCCATCTTGTGCTTCTTTTTAATTCGGTCCAAGAAAG
>CAKMPG010000121.1:0-4526 GCA_927911355.1 Streptococcus mitis
CTTCACGATAAGATCCGTGATAAAATGGGATTTGCCCATCTGGCAGACTAGGAGGAAGGAAATGTCTGAAAAATTAGTAGAAATCAAAGATTTAGAAATTTCCTTCGGTGAAGGAAGTAAGAAGTTTGTCGCAGTTAAAAAATGCTAACTTCTTTATCAACAAGGGAGAAACTTTCTCGCTTGTAGGTGAGTCAGGTAGTGGGAAAACAACTATTGTCGTGCCATCATCGGTCTTAATGATACAAGTAATGGGGATATCATTTTTGATGGTCAAAAGATTAATGGTAAGAAATCGCGTGAACAAGCTGCAGAATTGATTTCGTCGTATCCAGATGATTTTTCAAGATCCTGCCGCAAGTTTGAATGAACGTGCGACTGTTGATTATATTATTTCTGAAGGTCTTTACAATCATCATCTGTTCAAGGATGAAGAAGAACGTAAAGAGAAAGTTAAAAATATTATCCGTGAAGTGGGCCTTCTTGCTGAGCACTTGACTCGTTACCCTCATGAATTCTCAGGTGGTCAACGTCAACGTATCGGTATTGCCCGTGCCTTGGTCATGCAACCAGACTTTGTTATTGCGGATGAGCCCATTTCAGCCTTGGACGTTTCTGTGCGTGCTCAAGTCTTGAACTTGCTCAAAAAATTCCAAAAAGAACTTGGTTTGACCTATCTCTTCATCGCCCATGACTTGTCTGTCGTTCGCTTTATTTCAGATCGTATCGCAGTTATTTACAAGGGTGTTATTGTAGAGGTTGCAGAAACAGAAGAATTGTTTAACAATCCAATTCACCCATATACTCAAGCCTTGCTTTCAGCGGTACCAATCCCAGATCCAATCTTGGAACGTAAGAAGGTCTTGAAGGTTTACGACCCAAGTCAACACGACTATGAGACTGATAAGCCATCTATGGTAGAAATCCGTCCAGGTCACTATGTTTGGGCTAACCAAGCCGAATTGGCACGTTACCAAAAAGGATTAAACTAATAATGGTTTTATAATTTCCATGTCAACTTTTATGGAAATTATAAACCTTTTTTTGTTGGACTGATTTGAAAGTCTTTGAAAGCTACCTGAAAGAATTTTCGAAAAATTTTAAAAAAATTCTGAAATATTCTTGACAGGTGATGAAAAAGGTGGTAAGATAGGAAACATCAAAAAAGAAAGCAGAAAAAGAAATGAATAAGAAACAAGCTGTAACGATGAATCAAAACTTTTACTTTAGCTACTTTAGATAGTGTTTGTAGACATGTCACCATGGATGCAAACAGTTCAAGCAATTTGTTTGTATCTATGTGGCTAAGATTTTTGATTGTGGTCCATATAGATGAATATCTAAATGGACTAGCAAAGTTATAACTTGTTAGATTATTTCAAGCATCCGTTTAGATAGTATCTAGGCGGTTTTTTGTTTTATCTTTTCTGAGAAGGAGTTTCATTATGAAAGTTGTTCGAAAATTACTAGCACCCCTCTTGGTAGTGGGGATTCTCTTGACCTCTCTGATCAGTTTGCATCAGTTGAAGGCAGATAAGAAAAAAGATGTGTTTCGTATCGGTATTTCGCAATTTATTACTCACCAGTCCCTAGACGCTACTAGAGAAGGTTTTGTGGATGAGCTGGCTAAACAAGGCTATGTTGAGGGGAAAAATATTGAGATAGATTTGCAAAATGCACAAGGAGAACAAAGAAATCTAAAAACGATTTCCCAGCAACTAGCAGAATCTAGTGATGTCGTTCTAGCTATCGCAACGCCTTCTGCTCAGAGCTTGGCCAATACAACACAAACGACACCGGTTGTCTTTTCAGCTGTAACAGATCCTGTCAGTGCCAAGTTGGTTGAGTCAAGAGAACATCCTGGGGGCAATGTAACTGGGACAAGTGATCAGTCATCAGATGCTATCTCAACCCAAATCAATTTGATAAAGAAAGTGTTGCCAAAAGCTAAAACAATTGGAATCCTCTATACTCAGAGCGAGCCAAACTCAGTTGTCCAAAAGGATGAAGCTAAGCGACTTCTGGAAGAAAAAGGCTTTACCGTTGTTGAAAAACAATCTTGGACAGTAACAATGTCAAGGCGGCAGCAGAGAGTTTGATGGCAGAAGTGGATATGGTTTTTGTACCAACGGACAATATCATTTCGTCAACCATGGAAACAGTTAAGCAGGTTTCTATTAAACACAAGGTTCCAGTATTCGGTGGCTCAACGGAAATGATTGCGGTTGGTGGCTTGTATAACTACGGTACCAATTATGAAGAATTGGGACGGCAGACAGCCCGCATGTTGATTCGTGTCTTAAAAGGTGAGAAACCAGAAAATATAGCAGTTGAGTTGCCTGAAAAACTGGAATTGCATACCAATCAAGAAATGGCAGATGCATTGGGAATTGATATTAGTAAGTTAGAAGGCAAGGAATAAGGAGGTTTGAGATGAATTTTGTATTATCTAGTTTATCAGAAGGTTTGTTGTGGTCGATTATGGCGATTGGGGTCTACTTGACTTTCCGTATTTTGGATATTGCGGATATGACTGCTGAAGGAGCCTTTCCACTGGGGGCTGCTGTCGTCGTATCTCAGATACAGGCAGGGACAAATCCTTGGATTGCGACTTTACTTGCTTTGTTTGCAGGTATGGTAGCTGGTCTTGTATCAGGAATGCTCCACACCAAGATGAAAATCCCAGCTCTCTTGACAGGGATTGTGACCTTGACAGGGCTTTATTCAATCAATATTAAAATCATGGGCAGTGTGCCCAACCTTTCCTTGGGAGATTCTTCAACTGTCTTTAAACAATTGGCGAGCTTGGGGCTGACAAATGAAGAAGCTGTTTTCTCATTCAGTTTGGCCTGTCTCCTACTTGTTTGTTTGGTCTTGACTCTTTTGATGAAAACGGAGATTGGATTGGTCTTGCGTTCGACTGGGGACAATATTCCGATGAGTGAGGCTAATGGGGTCAATGTAGACACCATGAAGATTGTTGGTTACATGATTTCAAATGGTTTGATTGCCCTGTGTGGTTCCTTGTTCGCTCAAAATGATGGATTTTCAGACGTAACCTCTGGGACAGGAACCATCGTTGTTGGTTTGAGTGCAGTTATTATTGCAGAAGTTTTGATACACGACTTGACCATTGGAGGTCGCTTGTTATCTATCGGAATCGGTGCCATTGTTTACCGTTTGATTATTTTAAATATCTATGAAATTCCAAATCTAGATCAAAACCTGGTACGTCTCTTTAATGCAATCTTGCTAGCCTTAGTGTTATTTGCACCAGAACTGCAAAAGAGATTAAAGATTCGTGGTTTGAAACTGAGAAATGAATAGGAGGAGAAAGTTATGGCAAGTTTGTTAACACTTGAAAATATTCACAAAACCTTTGAAGCAGGGACGGTCAATGAGAACCATGTCCTCAAAGGATTAGATTTAGAAGTTGAAGAGGGAGATTTTATCTCTGTGATTGGTGGAAATGGGGCAGGCAAATCCACTTTGATGAATATCTTGGCTGGCAATCTATCGGTGGACGAAGGGGACCTTTTATTGGCAGGCAAATCCATTAAAAATCTGAGTGTAAGAAAGAGAGCCAAGGATATCGCCCGTGTTTTTCAAGATCCTAAGATGGGAACAGCTTCTCGTTTGACGATTGAGGAGAATATGGCTATTGCTTTGAGACGCGGGCAGAAGAGAGGGCTTGGTTGGGGCGTGAAGGAGAAGGATAGAATCCAGTTCCAAGAGGCTTTGAAAGAGTTGAATATTGGTCTTGAAAACCGCTTAAAAGTGGATACTCAATACCTCTCAGGAGGACAAAGACAGGCCTTGACCCTAGTCATGGCAGCTCTAGTGAAACCTAAACTTTTGCTTTTGGATGAACACACTGCGGCGCTTGATCCGAAAACGAGTCAAATGGTGATGGACTTGACGCAAAAGATTGTGGAACACCATCAGTTGACGACTTTGATGATTACCCACGATATGAACCATGCGATTGAGTACGGCAATCGTATCATTATGCTCTATCAGGGTAAGATAGTGGTGGATGTCAAGGGAGAGGAGAAAAAGCATCTGACGGTTGAAAATCTCATGCATCTCTTCCAGAAAAATAGTGGTCAAAGTCTGGTCAGTGATGAATTGGTTTTGGGATAAAGAAAAAGGCTGAGATCTAGTGTGTACTGCACCCCAAAAGTTAGACAGAAAAAATCTACTTTTGGGGTGTTTTATTATGAAATTGAGTTATGATGATAAAGTTCAGATCTATGAACTTAGAAACAAGGATATAGCTTAGAGAAGCTTTCAAATAAATTTGGGATAAACAATTCTAATCTTAGGTACATGATTAAATTGATTGATCGTTACGGAATAGAGTTCGTCAAAAAGGAAAGAATTGTTACTATTCTCCTGAACTAAAACAAGAGATCATTGATAAAGTTCTTCTTGAGGGGCATTCACAAATTAGGGCGTCTCTGGATTATGCTCTTCTAAGTAGTGGATTACTTCGAATTGGCTGGCACAATATAAGAAAAAACGGGTAT
>CAKMPG010000122.1:0-2653 GCA_927911355.1 Streptococcus mitis
CGGCTTGTTTGTTCAATAACTACAGGAATCATTCATTTCTCCTTTGAGTTTTAATTTTGTTGGTCAATGACTGAAGATAAGACTATTATAATATCTTGGTCAAAAAGGTCAAATTTTTGCTCTGTTTTCATTAGACAGAAACAAAAATTCAACCTCCTTTCGTGACTGGAAATCCTTTTCCAAGTCAATCTCTTTTTTATTTTATTTTGTACCGAACAAGCGGTCCCCAGCATCTCCAAGACCTGGAACGATATAACCGTGTTCGTTCAAGCGTTCATCCAAGGCTGCTGTAAAGATTTCTACATCTGGATGAGCTTCTTGAAGGGCTTTAACACCTTCTGGAGCAGATACAAGGCAGACAAATTTGATATTTGATGCGCCACGTTTTTTAAGAGAATCAACAGCCAAGATTGCTGAGCCACCTGTTGCCAACATTGGGTCTACCACAAAAATTTGACGTTGGTCAATATCTTCAGGCAATTTCACTAAGTACTCAACTGGTTGAAGCGTTTCTTCATCACGGTACATACCGATGTGGCCAACCTTAGCAGCTGGAACCAAGCTCAAGAGTCCATCAACCATCCCGATACCTGCACGCAAGATTGGAACGATGGCCAATTTCTTACCTGCCAATTGTTTTTGAACTGTTTTTGTGATTGGTGTTTCGATTTCCACATCTTCTAGTGGAAGATCACGAAGTACTTCATACCCCATCAACATTGCAATCTCATCTACTAGCTCACGAAAAGCTTTTGTAGAAGTATCTGTACGACGCAAGATTGACAATTTGTGTTGAATCAATGGATGATTAATAACTTCAATTTTTCCCATTTTTGGAATTCCTTCTTTCAATTTATTCTTCTTATTATACCAAAAAACGGTTTAAAAATCTTTCTAAACCATTTATTTTTGATAATTTTTACATTAAATCCGCCTCTTTAAGAGCTGCCTGCACTGTCTCAAGTGGTAAATGGGTTAATTCTGTTCCCTTTTCTTGATAAAGGTATTGGGCATAGTCGTCCATTCGGTACTGGTTGATATAAACCACGCGCTTACAACCAACCTGAAGCAATTGTTTTGTACAGTTTAGACATGGAAAGTGGGTCACATAGGCTGTAAAGCCTTTGGGAACCCCACGTTCTGCACCTTGGAGAATGGCATTAACCTCTGCGTGAAGAGTGCGAACACAGTGACCTTCAATGACCAGACATTCGTGATCAATACAATGCTCAGTCCCTGACACCGAACCATTATAACCAGTGGAAATAACTTTATTATCCTTTACCAGAATTGCGCCCACTTTGGCACGTTTACAAGTGGAACGATTGGCAATTAGTAGAGCTTGGGCTGCAAAATACTCATCCCATGCTAGTCTTTCTTCAGTCATATCTCTTCTCCTTTTTCTCTATTTTTTAAAAAATGGTAACCGTAAATCTGCAATCTTTTCAGCAGGTACCTTCATGCCATCCTTGATCCATTTTAAAAGGACTGAGACGATGGCTGAACTCCAGAAGGAATGAAGATAAGAGCTGACACCTTTTGATTTTCCATGGTATTTTTCCAGAAACTCCTGCATGGCTTGGACAAAGATTTTTCCAGATGGTAATCTAAGGCAAGTTGAATCACTCTGGCTTCCTTTCTTGCTTCTCGGAAAAGGTGAACCCAGACCAGATAAAGGTCTGTCTTTAAATCATAATGATGCAACTGTTCCATAATATTGTGGACAGTTCGTTTAAATACGCTTTCTAAAATCTCCTCTTTGGAATCATAATTGCGATAAAAGGCCGCACGAGAAACGCCTGCACGTTTGACCAATTCAGAAATACTAATCTTGGTCAGGTCCTTTTTTTCCAAGAGTTGCAAGAGGGCTGTTTCGATGGCTTCTCTAGTTAATAAATTGGATTCTTGGTTTGATTTTCTGAGATTTTCAAGAGACTTTTCAGAGATTCTACGTTCAGACATAACATTTTCTTTCTACTTGTCACAACAGACAGATAAGGCTTTTGTTTCAAGGGTTTTCATGATATAATTGTAAAAAAAGACAGAACCTTTGTCAATGTATAACTGACAAAGATGGAGAATTTCTATGACTTGGAAGATTATTGCTGACTCTGGTTGTGATTATCGTCAACTGGCAAAACCAGCTATTGACACGACCTTTGTAAGTGTTCCCTTAACCATTCAAGTAGCTGATCAGATTTTTGTTGATGATGCCAGTCTTGATATTGACCAAATGATGGAAACCATGTATGCAACTGCAGAAGCTTCAAAATCAGCTTGTCCAAGCCCAGATGATTATTTGCGAGCATTTGAAGGTGCCAAAAATATTTTCCTAGTAACCATCACAGGTACTCTTTCTGGCAGTCACAATAGTGCTCAACTGGCCAAGAATATTTATCTGGAAGACCATCCTGACACTAAGATTCATGTGATTGATAGTTTGTCTGCTGGTGGTGAGGTTGATTTAATCGTAGAAAAATTAAATGACTTGATTGACCAGGGCTTATCTTTGAAGAAGTAGTTAAAGCTATCACTGCCTATCAAGAAAAAAACCAAGTTGCTCTTTGTCCTAGCCAAAGTCGATAACTTGGTGAAAAACGGCCGTTTGAGCAAACTTATCGGTACGGTCGTTGGCCTTCTAAATATCCGTATG
>CAKMPG010000123.1:0-4435 GCA_927911355.1 Streptococcus mitis
TCAAAGGCCTTCTTGTAAGCATCATCTGTCAATTCAGCTTCTGCTGCTTTCTTAACTGCCAACTCAACCAATTTACTTGTACGAATTTGAGCTTTACGTGTTTCAAGAGTCATTCCTGCTTGCGATAAGACACGTTGGTAGTTCTCACCATATTGTTTCTCTTCTTCGGCAATAGTATCGTTGACTTCTTTGTCATCTACTTCTGAGCCATATTGCTTCTCAAATACTTTTTGGATGGTCATGTTCAACAATACTTGTTGAGCTGAAGGATTGCTTTTCACTTGCTCATAAAATTGATGTTCTGTGATGACATCCCCTTTCATGCTGATAAGATCTGCCCCTTCTGAACCTTTCGAACAAGCTGCTAAAGTTGCTACTGATAATAGTGTAATGGCACCTGCCAATAGTTTTTTCTTCATGTCTACTCCTTTGAGATAAGTGTTACCCTATCTATTTTACTATATTTTCTTAAATTTTTCTGAAAATCATTCGCTGTCAGGCAATTGAACATCTGCTACATTTTTACGAAGCATGAGAATGCCATCTCCCAGAGGTACTAGTGTTGCGGTGAGTCCTGGATTGTCTAAGGTTGCATCAAATAGTCTTTGAAGTCCTCTGTAAATAGTTCGCTGACCACGACGGACTTCCATAATATCCTTAGCAACATCACCACCTTGGAAAATATCATCCAAGACAACCACACCTCCAACGTCCAAATGTTTGAGGATTTCTGGCAGAAAGACGATATATTTAGACTTGGCTGAATCCATAAAGACAAATCATAGGACTCTGTCAAGGTAGATAAGACATCTACCGCATCTCCTTCTAAGAGCGTAATTTGCTTGCGACTGTCAAACTGGGCGAAATTTTCCTTGGCAAATCCAATCATCTCTGGATTGCGGTCAATGGTTGTAATCTTGGCCTTTGGCGCATGTTCTGCCATCAAGAGGGCTGAAAAACCGATAGCCGTCCCAATTTCCAGAATATTTTTAGGCTGCATTGTTTCCATGAGAAAACGGAAATAAGCTACCGTTTCATGGGGAATAATGGGAATATTTTCCTTGCGGGCAAAGTCTTCCAATTCTTTCAAAGATCCTGTGACTTGCTTTTGGCGCTGACGCATCAAGTCTACAATTTCTTCCTTGACGACAGGACGACGCATGTTATGGTTAGCATTTTTTACTATACGATTCAACCATCTTATGCCAATCCCAATTTTTCAACAAGGGCTTCAAACTCATTCAAACGACGTTCAAAGACTGCAAAGGCAGCGTTGAGATAGTCTTCCTTCTCCATATCAACACCAGCTTTTCTCATGACATTAAGTGGATAGTCAGACTTACCTGCCTTGAGATAGTCGATATAGCGGTCACGGTCTTCTTGACTACCATGGACAATCTTTTCAGCCAGAGCTGAGGCTGCTGCAAAGCCAGTTGAATATTGGTATACATAGTAGTTATAGTAGAAGTGTGGAATGCGAGCCCACTCGTATTGGATTTCAGGATTGTCTTCCTTACTCAAACCATAATACTCTTGGTTCAAGTCTGCGTAGAGTTTATTTAGGAAATCACTTGTCAAGACTTCTCCATTTTGGTCCGCTTGGTGGATAGCGTGTTCAAACTCGGCAAATTGAGTTTGGCGGAAAACTGTTCCACGGAAACCATCTAGGAAGTTATTGAGAATAGCAAAGCGCGTTGCATCATCTTCCACTTCTTCCAATAATTTCTCCGTCAAGATATTTTCATTGGTAGTTGATGCAATCTCAGCCAAGAAGATAGAATAATCTCCGTAAACATAAGGCTGCGTTTCACGAGTATAGCTTGAATGCATACTATGACCTGTTTCATGAACAAGAGTAAAGAGATTGTCTAGATTGTCCTGCCAGTTAAGAAGCATAAAGGCATTTGTATCGTAAGAACCACCAGAGTAAGCCCCTGAACGCTTGCCTTGGTTTTCGTAAACATCAATCCAACGCTCGCTGAAGGCACGTTTAACACGGCTCAAGTAATCCTCACCCAAGACTGCCAAGGCATCTTCTGCTTTTTTCAAGGCTTCTTGGTAGGTAAAACTATATTCAACAGATGAAAGTGGTGTGTAGACATCGTACATCTTGAGGTCTGAAATTCCCAAGATTTTTGAACGAAGTTCAAGGTAACGATGCAAGAGTGGCAAATGCTTGCGAACTGCTGCTACCAAATTGTCATAAACACTCTCTGGAACAAAATTCGCAGCGAGGGCTGCATGACGAGCACTCTTATAGTTGCGAACTTTGGCACGGTAGTTTTGCACCTTAACATTGGTTTGCAAGGTTTTGGCATAGGTATGTTGGAATTGTTCATAAGTCGCATAAAGTGCTTGATAGGCACCACGACGCACCTCACGATTTTTAGACTCCATCAAACGTGTGTAAGTCCCATGAGAGAGCTGAACTTCTTTACCATCATCGTCAAGGACATAAGGGAACACAATATCCGCATTGTCCAAGATAGCGAAGGTTTCACTTGCCGAACCAAAGATTTCTCCAGCTCCAGCCAATAATTCTTCTTCACGTTGTGATAGAACGTGTTCCTTGCCTTGTAAAAGCTTGTCAAAATAGTGTTGATAAACCTGCAATTTTGGTTGAGCCTCTAAAAAGTCAGCATACTGCTCTTCACTAATCTCCATAAATTCAGGCTCATAGAATGAAAAGGCTTGGTCTAGCTGGCTGTAGAGAGTCATTGCCTTGGCATAGTACTCTTGGTACTTAGCTTCACGAGTATCCTGATCATTCTTCATATGAGCATAGACGTAAAGCTTCTCCATCTGGCGTTCCATTTCAAGAGAAATTCAGTAATTTCTAGTAGGCTATCCGCGCTATCCAAGAGATGACCTTCATACTGGCTTACTTTCTCCAGTTGTTCTGTTAAATCTTTTAAGGCTTCTTCCCAAGCCTGGTCAGTTGGGTAGATCGTTGATAGATCCCATTTATCTTTTTCATTTATTTCATGTCTTTGTAATACCATTAGATTCCTCCATCCTTTCTATTCTACCATATTTTTCAAGAAATATTGCTGATAAAAGGCTGGTGGATAGAGCTTTTGCCAATCATTTTGAGGATTTTTTTGGTAATAGATTTGAAAATACTGATAATAGCTGGTCAAATCTTGCTCAATTTGGCAAAACTCACCTACTAGTGGTCGAATTTGTGGATACCATTCTTTTAACTCATAAGTCAGGATATTTTCTCCCTTTTGATAGGCTTCTGCTTGTTCTTTCATCCAAAAGGGATTTTGATAATAAAGTTGCTGTCGGATATAGCGACAGATGTCCTTGTCCTGAGAAACTGTAAAATGAGATATTTTTTGTTTCTTATAGGGAAAACGTAATATCTCCAGTAAACTACCGTGACCATAGGGAAATTCCTTAATCTGATAATGGAGTTTACTTCGGAGATCTTGGTGAATCAGGTATTTGAGTCTTAAAACTTGTTTTTCACTGTCTAATTCCCAAACATAAAAACCCATGTTTTGACTGAAATAGAGAAAACCTTGTTGTAGACGAGTCAAACGCTCCTTGAGCCACAGTTTTTCTCCCAGCAACCACAGTACTTGGTAACCCTGACTACGATAGCCCTCGCTACGCTCTTTAAGAACTTTTTGAGGCAAGGAGCTACACTGAACCTCTAAAGCTAGGTTGCCATTTACAAACACATCCGCAATCTGTTTAAGCTCTGGAAGCAGGTATTCTAATTGCACCTCGGCCTCTTTTTTCAACCAGTGATAAAGGACTTCCTTATTTTCCAGATGTTCTGGACTTTCATTTTCAGAGGAAAAATCACAATCTTTTAAGGTTTTGTGAGCAAAATGGGTCCGGACACTTGGTCCTTGACGCAAACGAAGCTGACCTCCACAAGCTGGACAGGTGTATGCTTGCTTCTCAAGCTTATCCTCTAACACATTTACCAGCTGTCCCCTAGCATCTCTCGCAACAAACATGATTTCCCTCCTTTTTCTATATTATTCGTAAAAAAGAAAAAAGATCAGGAAAATTCCTAATCTTCATGTGTGTTTATTTGATTTTTTTAGCTAGCATGGTCGCGAAACGTAGTTGAATACGAATTTCCATTCTCATCGCGACGGTGCAGATGTCCTGGATTTTCATTGTACTTGACCAATTCCCAGTCCTTGTAGTAGTCTGCCAGTTCCCCTTCTTTAAAGGTTCAATGGGAAGTTCACTGAGCAAGGATAATCCTCCGTGTCCATGGCACAGACGATAAGATTATACCCGCCACACTGGTGTGCTCCTGCATATTTTGAATAATAGCTGGAATGCGGTCTGCTTGTAGAAACATGAGAACAACTGTTGAAACGATAAAATCATAGGCTTGCCCAATGCTGGCTGAATTTGATATCGTAAAGACCAAACAGGCATTTCCAAATCTTCCATGCTCCACAAT
>CAKMPG010000124.1:0-6736 GCA_927911355.1 Streptococcus mitis
TTGCTACGAGACTTGCTGCTAGAGTTGAGACCCAGAAAAAGCGTGAAAAATGGTGATAGACTTCTTCTACAACAAAGAGAAGTCCTGCAATGGGAGCATTAAAGGCTGCGGCTAAACCTGCTGCGGCTCCACTCGCAATAAGAGAACGTTCCTCTACTGGACTGGATTTAAGCCATTTGGCAATTCCTTTACCACCGACCGCTCCGAGTTGAATACTTGGACCTTCACGCCCCAGCATAAGGCCACTTGCAATAGCAAGAATTCCTAGAATATATTTTTCCAAAGTGACGCCCCACCAGTTGGTGGTAAAGGTATTGCTAAAATGGCTCAAATCCAGTCCAGTAGAGGAACGCTCTCTGATTGCCAGTGGAGCTGCCGCAGGGCTAGCCGCAGCCTTTAATGCACCAATTGCTGGACTTCTCTTTGTCGTAGAAGAAGTTTATCACCATTTTCACGCTTTTCTGGGTCTCAACTCTAGCAGCAAGTCTCGTAGCAAATTTTGTTTCTCTTCTCATATTTGGCCTAACACCCGTACTGGATATGCCAGACAATATACCACTCATGACCCTAGACCAGTATTGGATTTACCTCCTTATGGGAGTTTTTCTTGGACTATCTGGTTTTCTCTATGAGAAAGCTGTACTCAATGTCGGTAGAGTTTATGATTGGGTTGGACAAAAAATCCATTTAGATAGAGCATATTATCCAATTCTGGCTTTCATTCTCATCATACCGGTCGGGATCTTCTTGCCACAAATTCTTGGTGGTGGAAATCAGCTTGTTCTTTCCCTAACTGAGCAAAATTTTAGTTTCCAAGTTCTATTAGCTTACTTTTTGATTCGCTTTGTTTGGAGCATGATTAGCTATGGAAGTGGCCTTCCAGGAGGAATTTTTCTACCAATTTTAGCGCTTGGTTCCTTACTCGGTGCCCTAGTTGGTGTCATTTGTGTGAATATTGGACTTATCAGTCAGGAACAATTTCCTATATTTGTCATTCTGGGAATGAGTGGATACTTTGGAGCAATATCAAAGGCTCCCTTAACTGCCATGATACTCGTAACTGAGATGGTAGGAGATATTCGCAACCTCATGCCACTCGGACTGGTAACCCTAGTTGCCTACATCATCATGGATTTGCTCAAGGGAGCACCAGTCTATGAGGCTATGTTGGAAAAAATGCTGCCAGAAGAAGCGTCAGATGAAGGAGAAGTCACACTTATTGAAATCCCTGTTTCAGATAAAATAGCAGGAAAACAAGTTCACGAACTCAACTTACCACACAACGTCCTTATTACAACCCAAGTTCATAACGGTAAAAGCCAAACCGTTAACGGCTCAACCAGAATGTATCTCGGTGATATGATTCACCTGGTGATTCCAAAAAGTGAAATTGGGAAAGTCAAAGATTTGTTGTTGTAGGAGTTTTTACATAATTTATATTATGTAAAATAAATTATGTTTCTTAATTAAATAAACTAGAAAACCGATTCTCAGCAATGAGATCGGTTATTTTTTGCAGATAAGATATTTCACGTACAAGTAATTGAACTTTCTTAAAAATAAGACTATAATTAACTTAGAAATGATAAAGCATAAAGCTAGAAAGGAGTTTACTGTATCAAATCTGTACAGTAAGATTAAAATCATGAAAAAGAAAACAATACCAATTATACAATGTATTTTGTATCTCATAGCTCCTTATATAGCTCTTCAGTTATGTAGAATGAACAGAAGTTTCGTTACTGATAATCTCTTTTTTATTTTCCTTATTCTGCTGACTATTTCATTCTGGTTTAGTATTTGGAAACTAGAAAAAGCACTAGATAATGATTCACAATAATAACTCCAAAGATTTAGATTTGTTTTGCAAAACTAAAAAATTTTTGTACTTTTACCTAAACAGTGGATAAACCCTTGATACGACTGAGTTAAAGGCGTAATGTACACTCTTTGAAAAATGTACTTTATAATCGAAATGTACTTTATTTTAAGGCAAGATAAAGTACATTTTTTGATTCAGTAGCTTAGATGCGTAATGTACAAAATCACCGCCTTTTAAACCCCTTGTAAGCCTAAAAACCTTGATTTAATCAGGTTTTTGAGTTTTAGCAATAAAAACTTTTGTTAAAGTGTACATTTGAAAAATTTTAGTTTTCACTTTTATAAGGTACATTTTAGGTGAGTTTTGTTCCAAAAAAATTTTTAGTTATTTAGATATTTTAGTTATTTTAGTGTTATTATTTTTTTATTCCTTTCTTTAGAAACTCCTATGATATCTTTCCGAAAAACTATAATTTTTCTTGAAAAATATATGAGTCTATGCTATACTACTAGTAGACTTATTTATGGAGAAAATACATGAAACGTGAGATTTTACTGGAACGAATCGATAAACTAAAACAAATCATGCCCTGGTATGTTCTTGAATACTACCAATCTAAGCTGGCTGTTCCTTACAGTTTTACAACCTTGTACGAATACCTCAAGGAATACGATCGATTTTTCAGCTGGGTTTTAGAGTCTGGTATCTCAAATGCCGATAAAATATCTGATATTTCTTTATCTGTCTTGGAAAATATGTCTAAGAAAGACATGGAATCCTTTATCCTTACCTACGTGAACGTCCTTTGCTGAATGCTAATACAACCAAGCAAGGAGTTTCTCAGACAACCATCAATCGGACTTTGTCAGCACTTTCTAGTCTTTACAAATATCTGACCGAGGAGGTTGAAAACGATCAGGGGGAACCTTATTTTTATCGTAATGTAATGAAGAAAGT
Source organism: Streptococcus mitis (assembly GCA_927911355.1). Lineage (GTDB taxonomy): Bacteria > Bacillota > Bacilli > Lactobacillales > Streptococcaceae > Streptococcus > Streptococcus mitis_DD. Next base: position 2,780 of record CAKMPG010000124.1, read on the forward strand.
TTCAACAAAGAAAAAGAAAGAAACGCTTGCTGCCAGAGCTGAAAACATCAAACAAAAACTCTTTCTTGGTGATGAAACAGAAGGTTTTCTTACTTATATTGACCAAGAGTACCCACAACAGCTCTCTAATCGAGCTCTCTCATCATTCAACAAAAATAAAGAACGAGATTTGGCCATTATTGCCCTTCTCTTGGCGTCTGGTGTCCGCTTATCTGAAGCTGTTAATCTGGATATAAGGGATCTCAATCTCAAAATGATGGTTATTGATGTCACTCGAAAAGGAGGTAAACGTGACTCGGTCAATGTCGCTGCCTTTGCTAAGCCTTATTTAGAGAATTATTTGGCCATTCGAAATCAACGCTATAAGACGGAAAAAACAGATACAGCCCTTTTTTTGACTCTTTACAGAGGTGTACCGAATCGTATCGATGCTTCTAGTGTTGAGAAAATGGTTGCTAAGTACTCTGAGGACTTCAAAGTCCGTGTAACACCCCATAAACTACGACATACCCTAGCAACCAGGCTCTATGATGCCACTAAATCGCAAGTTTTGGTCAGTCACCAGCTAGGACATGCCAGCACACAAGTCACTGACCTCTATACCCATATCATTAATGATGAACAAAAGAATGCTCTAGATAGTTTATAAAATACATAAAATAAATTATGTAATATATGATTTTTAAAAAAGAAGTTGGTCCTACAACCAACTTCTTTTTGATTTATCCAACTACCGCTTCAGCGATTTCTTCACGGCTAATACCAGCAAAGTAGCGTGTGATATCAATGGTTTCTAGCGCCTTAAGGACATCTTCTCGTTCGTATTTCACCCCACGAAGGATATCTTCTACTGCAGCAACGTCTTCAATACCAAAGAAGTCACCGTAAATCTTGATGTCTTGGATTTTTGATTCGAGAACATTTGCAAAGACTTCCACCTTACCACTAGTGAATTTGGTTCCACGACGGACGTTAAATTCAGGTGATTTACCATAGTTCCAGTCCCAAGTACCAAACTTAGTATCCTTGATTCGATTGATTTCAGCTAATTGTTCCTCAGAAAAAACGTATTCTGTCATCTCTGGATACTCTTTTTTCATGTATTCCAAGAGTAAGTCACGGAATTCTTCGACTGTGATTTTTTCTGGTAATTCATTGATAATATTGGTTACACGAGCACGAACAGATTTCACACCTTTTGATTCAAATTTGTCCTTTGAAACCTTGAGGGCGTTAGCAAGGACTGATAAATCAACGTCAAAGAGCAAGCAACCGTGGTGCATGATACGACCGTTGATATAGGCTTGGGCATTGCCACAGAACTTCTTGCCATCAATCTCAAGGTCATTACGACCTGTGAACTCAGCTTTAACCCCAAGTTGAGCCAGGGTATTGATAACCGGAGTTGAGAAGCTCTTGAAGTCAAAAGCCTTGTTTTCATCTTCTTTTGAGATAATCGTGTAGTTGAGGTTATTTAAATCGTGGTAAACAGCTCCACCACCACTGATACGGCGGACCACCTCAATACCATTTTCTCGAACATAATCACGGTTGATTTCTTCGATGGTATTCTGGTGACGACCAACAATGATAGATGGTTTATTGATCCACAGAAGGAAGATTTGATCCTCATCCAAAAGGTGTTTAAAGGCATATTCTTCCAAGGCAATATTAAAGGCAGTGTCGTTTGAATGATTGATAATATATTTCATGATATCCCTTTATACGATAGAGACTGGAAAGTTATTTTCCAGTCTAATCTATCTTTCTTTTATTTTTTCTTAGGTGAATGGATGGCCATTCCTAGAACATCCGCAAATGCTTCGTACATGACTTCAGAGTAGGTTGGGTGTCCGTGGATAGTCTTCAGCATTTCTTCAACAGTGATTTCCATTTCGATAATGCTCGATGCTTCATTGATCAATTCTGCAGCTGCAGGACCGATAATATGAACACCAAGGATTTCTCCGTATTTCTTATCTGCAATAACTTTAACGAAACCTTGAGCAGCATCAGATGCAATGGCACGACCGTTAGCAGCAAAGTTGAACTTACCGATGGCAACATCGTATTTCTCACGGGCTTGTTCTTCGGTCAAACCTACTGCTGCTACTTCAGGAAGAGTATAGATGGCTGCAGGAGTCAAGTTCAGTTTGGCAACAGCATGATTTCCTTTAAGGGCATTTTCTGCGGCAACTTCCCCCATACGAAAAGCTGCGTGAGCCAACATCTTAGTACCGTTGATATCACCTGGTGCGTAGATACCTGGAACAGAAGTTTCCATGTATTCGTTGACCTTGATGCGACCACGATCCAATTCAAACTCAACATCGCCAATTCCTTCAAGGTCTGGCACACGGCCAATTGAAAGAAGGGCTTTACTTGCGATGATATCGTCTTTTCCTTCAACTTTGATACGAAGTTGACCATTTTCCTCGATGATTTCTTGGAGTTTAGTGTCAGTTAAGATGGTCATACCTTTACGCTCAAGAATCAAGCGAAGATTCTTAGAAACTTCCGCATCCATAGCTGGAACGATACGGTCCATCATTTCGATAACAGTTACTTTTGAACCAAATGTCATGAAGGCCTGACCAAGTTCGATACCAACAACGCCACCGCCGATGATAACAAGACTTTCTGGAACTTCGTTCATTTCAAGGATGTCATCACTGGTCATCACAAGTGATGATTCCATACCAGGGACGTTGATTTTGCTGACTTTTGAACCACCAGCAAGGATGATTTTCTTGGTTTCAAGCAATTCAGAATCATTTACCAAGACATTCTTATCTTTAGTGATTGTACCAATTCCCTTATGAACAGTAACTCCGTAGCTACGAAGAAGACCTGCAATGCCACCTACCAAGGTATTAACAACCTTAGATTTAGTTTCTAAAAGTTTATCCATATCTACAGTGAAGTTTGGATTTTCAATCACGATACCACGGTTTGCTGCATGACCGATGTTTTCGATGATTTCAGCATTATGAAGGTAAGTCTTGGTTGGGATACATCCACGGTTTAAACAAGTACCACCGAGTTCTGATTTCTCAACAAGGGCAACCTTACCGCCAAGTTGGGCAGCTTTAATGGCTGCCACATAACCAGCAGGACCTCCACCAATCACAACGATATCAAAGGCATCGTCACTCTTACCATCGTCGTTTGAGGCACTTGCTGCAGGTGCTGGGCTAGCTTCTGGCGCTACTGCTCCAGCTGTTGGGATATTTTCCCCTTCTTCCCCAAGGTAACCAATGACTTCCGTTACAGGGACTGTTTCACCATCTCCTTTGAGAATGGCAATCAAGTACCCATCTTCTTCGGCTTCCAATTCCATGCTGACTTTGTCAGTCATGATTTCCAAAAGGATTTCTCCTTCTTTTACAAATTCTCCGACTTTTTTATTCCATTGGACGATTTGTCCTTCTGTCATATCCACGCCGGCTTTTGGCATAATTACTTCTAAGGCCATGTCTTCCTTCCTTATCTATATCTTTAAAATGAATACTCTTGTTCTTAAATCAACATTGAGATTGGATTTTCAATCAATTCTTTCAAGTCTTTCATAAACTTAGCACCAGCCATACCATCTACGACACGGTGGTCAATGGTTAATCCTAGGCTCATGATAGGGCGAATCACAATTTCACCATTGACGACAACTGGCTTCTCAATTGTCGAGCTCACACCAAGAATAGCAGAGTTTGGTTGGTTGATGATCGGACCAAAGGACTGAACGCCAAACATTCCCAAGTTACTAATTGTGAAGGTTGAGTTTTGCAACTCACTTGGAGCTAATTTACCATCCAAGGTACGACCAATGACATCCTTGAAAGCTACAACCAACTCTGAAAGGCTCATCTTTTCAGCATTATAAACAACAGGTGTCATCAATCCATTATCCATCCCAACTGCCATAGCAAGGTTGACATAGTTATGAGTGATAATGGTCTT
>CAKMPG010000125.1:0-3447 GCA_927911355.1 Streptococcus mitis
CAAATAAATCAAAGAATCACCTTATTTCTTTTTGTTGTTAGGCAAAGAGTGGGCTGACTGGTTTTCTTTCGTGAATACGGACGTAGCATCACCAATTAACTCACTAGCAGTAGTAGCATACGTTTTTAGGAGTTTTTTCTTTTGTTGCTACTGAATCAGTCACAAGAATTTCTTTAATATTAGTATTATCAAGAAGTTCAGCCAGCACCTTCGACGAAGAGACCGTGGCTAGAAACAGCATAAATTTCTGTAGCCCCTTCACGTTCAACGATTTTTAGCAGCTTCAGAGAAGGTACGTCCTGTATTCAGAATATCGTCAATTAAGATAGCTTTCTTACCTTCAACATCACCGATGATATAGCCTTCGTTGCGAGTTGCATCATCTTGTGGGTAATCGATAATGGCGATAGGAGCATCAAGATATTCAGCCAAGCTACGGGCACGCTTTACACCTGAATTTTTAGGGCTAACAACAACAACATCTGAGCCAAGTAAGCCCTTATCGCAATAATGTTTTGCAAATAAGGGAACTGTGAAGAGGTTGTCAACAGGAATATCAAAGAATCCTTGAACCTGAACGGCATGCAAATCAAGCGTAAGGATACGATCTACACCAGCCTTAACTAGCATATTGGCAACTAGTTTCGCTGTAAGTGGCTCACGAGGTGAAGCGATGCGGTCTTGACGTGCATAACCAAAATATGGAAGGACAACGTTGATACTGTGGGCACTTGCACGAACACAAGCGTCGACCATGATTAGCAATTCCATTAGGTGGTTGTTAACAGGGAAACTTGTTGATTGGATGATGTACACATCATAACCACGGACACTTTCTTCGATATTTACTTGGATTTCTCCGTCTGAAATTGACGTGATGATAGTTTTCCAAGCGGTACACCAACAGCTTGTGCAATTTTCTGTGCAATCTCTTGGTTAGAGTTGAGTGCGAAAAGTTTCATGTTTTTTCTATCTGACATTATAGACCTTCCTCTGTAAACTTTTTAAATCCTAGCCATATCTGCCTAGCCTATATGAACTGGGATTTTTGTATTTTATTTTTTCTATTTTACCAAAAAATAGAGATTATTTCAGCTATTTTTCATGCTTTTGACAAATCGGACCAATTTTGAGGGAGCTTTTTGATAAGCAATCTGATTTTCCTCTAAAAATTGCTGGAAATCTTGTTTCCCTTGCTCGTGATTTTCCACTTCAAGCTCTAATTCGTAATCTGTAATATCAAAGTACTGACTTTCATCTAGTGCCATGAGGCCAATTGGTGTTTGCATTTCATAGCGAAGCGTTGTTAGACAACCAAGGACCTGCCATTTTTTACTTTGGATACCATGTTTTGCTAATTCATCAAGCACAAGCCCTTGAGGAAGTTCTTCCTTGTTCAGATAGTTTTCAGCATCTTTTAGTCGCAATTTTTGGTTGTACTCCATATTTCCAACACTTTGCGGGACTTTGAGTGTCAATTCTGCCCAGTCTTCAAAGGTTCGAATGCGCATAGCAACTTTCTTTTCTCTCAGTTCAAAATCAGGCGTGTCTATGTAGTAATTTTTTTGAAGAACAGGAGTGACGTCTGTGAACTGGTCCTTTAGACGATTGTATTCATCTTTTTTCAAGAGTGTTTTCAATTCAATTTCTAAATGTTTCATTTTTCTTACCTTTTCTTTATCGTTGAAAGCGGATTTATGGTATAATAAGCATTGTATTTATTGTATATGAATCTGGAGAAAAAATCAAAGATATTTTTGAAGGATAATATGAGAACAAGGGAGAATATATGACCTTAGAATGGGAAGAATTTCTAGATCCTTACATTCAAGCTGTTGGTGAGTTAAAGATTAAACTACGTGGTATTCGTAAGCAATATCGCAAGCAAAATAAGCATTCTCCGATTGAGTTTGTGACTGGTCGAGTCAAGCCAATTGAAAGTATCAAGGAAAAATGGCTCGACGTGGTATTACTTATGCGACCTTAGAGCACGATTTGCAAGATATTGCTGGTTTACGTGTGATGGTTCAGTTTGTAGATGACGTTAAGGAAGTAGTGGAGATTTTGCGCAAACGTCAGGATATGCGGATCATACAGGAGCGAGATTACATTACTCATCGAAAAGCATCAGGCTACCGTTCCTATCACGTGGTAGTAGAATATACGGTTGATACCATTAATGGAGCCAAGACCATTTTGGCGGAAATTCAAATTCGTACCTTAGCCATGAATTTTTGGGCAACGATAGAACATTCTCTCAACTACAAGTATCAAGGGGATTTCCCAGAGGAGATTAAGAAGCGGCTGGAAATCACGGCCAAGATTGCCCATCAGTTGGATGAAGAAATGGGTAAAATTCGTGATGATATCCAAGAAGCCCAGGCTCTTTTTGATCCTTTGAGTAGAAAATTAAATGACGGTGTAGGAAACAGTGACGATACAGATGAAGAATACAGGTAAACGAATTGACCTGATAGCCAATAGAAAACCGCAGAGTCAAAGGGTTTTGTATGAATTGCGAGATCGTTTGAAGAGAAATCAGTTTATACTCAATGATACCAATCCGGATATCGTTATTTCCATTGGTGGGGATGGCATGCTCTTGTCGGCCTTTCATAAGTACGAAAACCAGCTTGACAAGGTCCGCTTCATTGGTGTTCACACTGGACATTTGGGCTTCTATACGGACTACCGTGATTTTGAGTTGGACAAGCTAGTGACTAATTTGCAGCTAGATACCGGAGCAAGAGTCTCTTACCCTGTTCTGAATGTGAAGGTCTTTCTTGAAAATGGTGAAGTGAAGATTTTTAGAGCACTAAATGAAGCCAGTATCCGCAGGTCTGATCGAACCATGGTGGCGGATATTGTAATCAATGGTGTTCCCTTTGAACGTTTTCGTGGAGATGGGCTAACAGTTTCGACCCCGACTGGTAGTACAGCCTATAACAAGTCTCTCGGTGGAGCTGTTTTGCATCCTACCATTGAAGCTCTTCAGTTGACGGAAATTGCCAGCCTTAATAATCGTGTTTATCGAACGCTGGGTTCGTCCATTATTGTTCCTAAGAAGGATAAGATTGAACTCATTCCAACGAGAAACGATTACCATACCATTTCGGTTGACAATAGTGTGTATTCCTTCCGCAATATTGAGCGAATTGAGTATCAAATCGACCATCATAAGATTCACTGTCGCCTCACCGAGCCATACCAGTTTCTGGAATCGTGTTAAGGATGCTTTTATCGGCGAGGTGGATGAATGAGGTTTGAATTTATCGCAGATGAGCATGTCAAGGTTAAGACCTTCTTAAAAAGCACGAGGTTTCTAAGGGGCTGCTAGCTAAGATTAAGTTTCGAGGCGGAGCTATTCTGGTCAATGATCAACCACAAAATGCGACGTATCTATTGGATATTGGAGACCGAGTTACCATTGATATTCCCGCTGAGGAA
>CAKMPG010000126.1:0-5627 GCA_927911355.1 Streptococcus mitis
ATTGCAGCCATCATCCTGATCTTGTGGGGAATTGCGACTCATCTAGATAGTAAAATCAATAGTCGAGATAGTCAAAAACTGGTCATTTACAACTGGGGGGACTATATCGATCCAGAACTCTTGGAGCAATTCACAGAAGAAACAGGCATCCAAGTCCAGTATGAGACCTTTGACTCCAACGAAGCCATGTATACCAAAATCAAGCAGGGTGGAACAACCTACGATATTGCCATCCCAAGTGAATACATGATCAACAAGATGAAGGACGAAGATCTCTTGGTTCCGCTTGATTATTCAAAACTTGAAGGTCTTGAAAATATCGGACCAGAGTTCCTCAACCAGTCCTTTGACCCAGGCAATAAATTCTCCATTCCTTATTTCTGGGGAACCTTGGGAATTGTCTACAATGAAACCATGGTAGATGAGGCGCCTGAGCATTGGGATGACCTCTGGAAACCAGAGTATAAGAACTCTATCATGCTCTTTGATGGGGCGCGTGAGGTACTGGGACTCGGACTCAATTCCCTTGGCTACAGCCTCAACTCCAAGGATACCCAGCAGTTGGAAGAGACAGTTGATAAGCTCTACAAATTGACTCCAAATATCAAGGCTATTGTGGCGGATGAGATGAAGGGCTATATGATTCAGAACAACGCTGCTATCGGTGTGACCTTCTCTGGTGAAGCCAGCCAAATGTTAGAAAAAAAACGAAAATCTACGCTATGTGGTACCAACTGAGGCCAGCAACCTTTGGTTTGACAATATGGTTATACCCAAAACAGTCAAAAACCAAGATGCAGCCTATGCCTTTATCAACTTTATGTTGAAACCCGAAAATGCTCTTAAAAATGCGGAGTATGTCGGTTATTCAACTCCAAACCTACCAGCTAAGGAATTACTCCCAGAGGAGAAAAAGAAGATAAAGCCTTCTATCCAGATGCTGAAACCATGAAACACTTAGAAGTTTATGAGAAATTTGACCATAAATGGACAGGAAAATATAGCGACCTCTTCCTACAGTTTAAAATGTATCGGAAGTAGTAGTTAGCAGTCACGAAACGAATCAGTCAAGCTGGTTCGTTTTTTTTATGTAAAAGGCAATTTTTGTAATTGTATGTTTTTCTATGATAGTTGCTTATTTGCTTGCCTAGTAGTATACTAAGTTTAACATTACAGAAAGCGGTAACAAATAATGAAAGTGTCTACTTTTTTCAAAAAAAGTTTCTGGCCAACCTTCTTGACTGTTCAGCAAACTGTTATACTATTCTCTCTAAAGGATGGTTTGGATCGACAATACCTAACAACTGATTCCATACATTTGGTGATAGGGTTCTTTATATTTGCAAATATTTGAGTAGCTATATTTAGCAATTCGAAAACTTGGGATAAAAAGAAAAATGGCAGTAAGACAAAATATATCCAGAAAAAGTAATCGGAGATGTAGGGAATTGGTCTGATTCAATGGAGATGATTTCCAGTTGACGCAAGCTTAAAAAAACGATATAATAAGAAAGTTGAGATTTGATTTTCAGTTGTCTTAGTCCAGAGAAATGGCGGTGCTGCGAGCCATCTAAGCTAGAAAGTCATGCTACTCAATCATACAATTGCATAAGAATAAGAGAATGACAAGTTCATTGAATGAAGGTGGTACCGCGGTTTTTCGCCCTTCGTGATATGAGCTTGTCTTTTAATTTTTGGAGGTGTTGATGAAAACATTTCTTGTCAAACAAAAGTTTCGTCTTGGAGGCGAACGCTTCGCTATCAAGGATGACAGGGGAGAAATCGCCTATCAGGTAGAGGGATCATTTTTTTAAGATTCCCAAAACTTTTACCATCTATGATGCGACTGGTGAACAAGTTAGTCAGATCAGTAAAGAAATCTTGACCTTGCTTCCTCGTTTTGAGATTCAGCTTCGGGATGGCTCGAGTTTTGTCATTCGCAAGAAGTTGACCTTCTGGCGAGATAAGTATGAGTTTGATAATCTGGGGCTTCGTATCGAGGGCAATATCTGGGATTTGAATTTCAAATTGCTGGATGATCGCGATCAGCTGATTGCGGAAATCAAGAAAGAACTCTTCCATCTGACATCTACCTATAGCGTAACGGTTCTTGAGGACGCTTATGCAGACCTAGTCATTTCCCTCTGTGTCGCGATTGACTATGTGGAAATGCTGGAAAGCCAATCACATTAAACAAGTAATAAGGAGACAATATGAAACAACTATCTAGTGCACAAGTTCGCCAAATGTGGCTTGATTTCTGGGCGACTAAAGGTCACTCTGTAGAACCATCAGTAAGTTTGGTTCCTGTAATGATCCAACTCTTTTGTGGATTAACTCTGGGGTAGCAACCCTTAAGAAATACTTTGACGGGACTATTATTCCTGAAAATCCACGTATTACAAATGCCCAAAAGGCTATCCGTACCAACGACATTGAAAATGTAGGGAAGACTGCACGTCACCATACCATGTTTGAAATGTTGGGGAACTTCTCTATCGGGGATTACTTCCGTGACGAAGCTATCACTTGGGCTTATGAGCTTTTGACAAGCCCTGAATGGTTTGACTTCCCTGCTGAGAAACTTTATATGACCTACTATCCAGACGATAAAGATTCTTACAACCGCTGGATTGAAGTGGGAGTGGATCCAAGTCACTTGATTCCAATCGAGGACAACTTTTGGGAAATCGGTGCGGGACCTTCTGGACCAGATACAGAAATCTTCTTTGACCGTGGAGAAGCATTTGACCCAGAAAATATCGGTCTTCGTCTCCTTGCAGAAGATATCGAAAACGACCGTTATATCGAAATCTGGAACATCGTTTTGTCACAATTTAACGCAGACCCTTCCGTTCCTCGTAGCGAATACAAGGAATTGCCACACAAGAATATTGATACGGGCGCTGGTTTGGAGCGTTTGGTGGCCGTTATCCAAGGGGCTAAGACCAACTTTGAAACGGACCTCTTCATGCCGATCATCCGTGAAGTGGAGAAATTGTCTGGTAAGGTTTATGACCAAGATGGCGATAACATGAGCTTTAAGGTTATCGCTGACCACATCCGTTCACTTTCATTTGCTATCGGTGATGGTGCCCTTCCAGGAAATGAAGGTCGTGGTTATGTCCTTCGTCGTTTGCTCCGTCGTGCTTCTATGCATGGTCAAAAATTGGGTATCAACGAGCCTTTCCTTTACAAACTCGTTCCAACTGTTGGAAAAATCATGGAAAGCTACTATCCAGAAGTGCTTGAGAAACGTGACTTTATTGAGAAAATCGTTAAGAGCGAAGAAGAATCATTTGCCCGTACCCTTCACTCAGGTCAACACTTTGCCCAAGGCATTGTAGCTGACTTGAAAGAAAAAGGTCAATCTGTCATTGCTGGTTCAGATGTATTTAAACTTTACGACACTTATGGATTCCCAGTTGAATTGACTGAAGAAATCGCTGAAGAAGCTGGGATGACTGTAGACCGTGAAGGATTTGAAGCAGCCATGAAAGAACAGCAAGAACGCGCGCGTGCCTCAGCTGTCAAGGGTGGCTCAATGGGGATGCAAAATGAAACCCTTCAAAACATCACTGTAGAAAGTGTCTTCAACTACAATGCTAGCCAATTGCCTTCTAAGTTGGTGGCTATCGTAGCGGATAATGCAGAAGTAGAAGCTGTAGCAGAAGGAATTGCCTCTCTTATCTTTGCAGAAACACCATTCTACGCTGAAATGGGTGGACAGGTCGCTGACCACGGACAAATCTTGGATGAGTCAGGTAAGGTCGTGGCTACTGTGACCAATGTTCAAAAAGCACCAAACGGACAAGCACTTCACACGGTTGAAGTTCTTGCACCTCTTGCCTTGAACCAAGAATATACCTTGGCAATTGATACAAATCGTCGTCACCGTGTTATGAAAAACCACACTGCGACTCACTTGCTTCACGCTGCCCTTCATAATATCCTTGGAAACCATGCAACACAAGCAGGATCTCTTAACGAAGTCGAATTCCTTCGCTTTGACTTTACTCATTTCCAAGCTGTGACTGCTGAAGAATTGCGTGCCATTGAACAGCAAGTCAACGAGAAAATCTGGGAAGCTCTTGAAGTGAAGACAGTTGAAACGGATATTGATACTGCTAAAGAAATGGGAGCTATGGCTCTCTTTGGTGAGAAATACGGCAAGGAAGTTCGTGTTGTTACTATCGGTGACTACTCTATCGAGCTTTGTGGTGGTACCCACGTTGGCAACACTTCTGAGATTGGACTCTTCAAGATTGTCAAAGAAGAAGGAATCGGATCAGGAACTCGCCGTATCTTGGCAGTAACTGGTAAGGAAGCCTTCGAAGCCTACCGCGAACAAGAAGACGCTCTGAAAGCAGTCGCAGCAACCTTGAAAGCACCTCAAGTCAAGGAAGTACCTCACAAGGTAGAAGGACTTCAAGAACAACTTCGTCAATTGCAAAAAGAAAATGCTGAGTTGAAAGAAAAAAGCCGCAGCTGCAGCTGCAGGCGATATCTTCAAGGATGTTAAGGAAGTCAACGGTCACCGTTACATTGCTAGCCAAGTTTCTGTATCAGATGCAGGTGCCCTTCGTACCTTTGCAGATAACTGGAAACAAAAAGACTACTCTGACTTGCTTGTCCTAGTTGCTGCTATCGGTGACAAAGTCAATGTTCTTGTAGCAAGCAAGACAAAAGACCTTCATGCAGGAAACCTTGTCAAAGAATTGGCACCAATCGTCGATGGACGTGGTGGTGGTAAACCAGACATGGCCATGGCAGGAGGAAGCAACCAAGCTAAAATCCAAGAATTGTTGGATGCAGTAGCAGGTAAATTGTAAGAAAATAAAGATCTATCCATTTGGGTAGGTCTTTTTTGTGAATAGAAAAAAGCCAAATCCGATTGGATCTGGCTTGAATATTATGAACTATTAAATAGTATTAGCTGCCCAGACACTTACCGAAGCAGCTGAGACAGGGAATTGTCCATAACCTTCCTCATCAATTGTAATTTGACCTTGGTGGTTTTCAAGTAAATCTACGAAAGTTTGGTTAGCCCATTCTTGGCCGACAAACATTGACTTGCTGTTTTCTTGGTCATTTGAGATAAGGACTGCGATTGGGGATTGATTTTCAGCACCTGAGCGTACCCAACCGATACAGTTAGCATCATCAAAGTAGTCATTTTTGTTCTCCATAGGCCAAATCTTTTCGGATGACTAGGAGGCAGTCAAGAACTTCTTTGAAATCTTGTTGAGCATACTGCCCTGAAATCCCATAGTAGTCTCCGTAAAAGACACATGGAAGACCATTTTGGCTTATGGAGAACAAAATGACTACTTTGATGATCCTAACTGTATCGGTTGGGTACGTTCAGGTGCTGAAAATCAATCCCCAATCGCAGTCCTTATCTCAAATGACCAAGAAAACAGCAAGTCAATGTTTGTCGGCCAAGAATGGGCTAACCAAACTTTCGTAGATTTACTTGAAACCACCAAGGTCAAATTACAATTGATGAGGAAGTTATGGACAATTCCCTGTCTCAGCTGCTTCGGTAAGTGTCGTGGGCAGCTAATACTATTTTAATAGTTCATAATATTCAAGCCAGATCCAATCGGATTTGGCTTTTTCTATTC
>CAKMPG010000127.1:0-3053 GCA_927911355.1 Streptococcus mitis
TATTAATCTAAATCTGGTTTATAGAAGGAACGATTGTCCATAGCGAAGATTTTATTGGTCATCTCTCCTTATCCACCAAAGCAAGAGCAGTTGACATCATCATCATGCTTGCATCCAGATTGTCAATCATATGGATAATCTCTGCTTCCATAATGCGTGGACGGACTGGACTTCCATACTCAAGCAAGCCAGGTGACTGAGGATGACGTGGCGGAGCAGAACGACTTCTTCCTTGGTATCATCAATGCCGAGTTCCATCACTGTCTTAGTAATTTCGCTATCAATCAAAGCAATATGCCCAAGGAGATTGCCTCGCACTGTGTACTCGGTCTGGTCTGGCCCCGTCAACTCAATGACTTTAGCTAAGTCATGCAGCATAATCCCTGCATAGAGCAGGCTCTTATTGAGCTGAGGATAGACTTCGCTAATAGCATCTGCCAAACGCACCATGGTTGCCGTATGATAGGCCAAACCCGTTTCAAAGGCATGGTGGTTGGTCTTGGCAGCTGGATAGGAGTAAAATTCCTTATCATACTTGGTGTAAAGCTTTCGGACAATTCGTTGCCAAACAGGATTTTCAATTTTAAAAATCATTTGCGCCATATAGTCACGGATTTCCTTGACATCAACTGGCGACTTGACCTTGAAATCAGCTGGATCATTTGGTTCGCCAGGTTGAGGCAAGCGTAGGGTGATTTGATTGACTTGAGGGGTGTTGTTATAAACTTCTCGGCGCCCTTTCATGTGAACAACCTTACCTGCTGTAAAGGCCTCAACGTTATGAGGTTGGGCATCCCAGAGTTTCCCTTCAATCTCGCCACTATCATCTTGGAAGGTAAAGGCTAGGTAGTTTTTCCCAGCTCGAGTTTGCCTCAGGTCAGCTGACTTGATTAGGTAAAAGCCTTCAAACAGCTCATCTTTTTTCATGTGACTAATCTTCATATTCTTCCTCATCTTCTTGGAAATGGAGTAGATCAAGCGCAGGCTCACCTTCTGATAACTCAATGTGACGGAGCGTTCGCTCGATAGCTGTAGTGCGACGGTTTAATAATTCCTCAATATTGCCAGAGGCATGTTGGAGGTGTTTTTGTGCCTTAACCAAAATCCCACCAAACTTGCAAAACTCGGTCTTAACACTAGCAAGAGTCTTGCTGATATGGTCGGCACTTTTTTGGATATTAAGGGTTTTGAAGCCAACTGATAGGGAGTTAAGAAGAGCTGATAGGGTACTTGGACCTGCGACAATAATCTGCTCCTCCCGTCTCAAATCATCAAAGAAGACAGGATTGCGGACGATTTCTGAGTAGAGACCTTCTGTTGGAACAAACAAAACTCCAAAATTGGTAGTCCGAGGCGGTGCTATGTACTTGCTCCTGATATCCTTGGCAAAGCGCTTGACACTTGCTAAGAGTGACTTACGACAGCGTTCAATCTCGTCCCTATCGCCTTCTTCATAGGCTTCTTCCAAGCGGTAATAATCAGCCAAAGGAAACTTGGAGTCAATCGGCAGGTAGACATATTCCTGGTCGCCTTGCCCAGGAAGCTTGATGGCATACTCCACTCGTTCACTGGAGTTTTCAACCGTTGCATATTCTCGTTCATACTGGGCAGGGGTCATGATGTCTTCGATGATTTGCCCCAGTTGCAATTCTCCCAGAATCCCTCGCGTCTTGGTTCCTGAGAGAACCTTGTTAAGAGTTCCAACATCACGGGCAACTGTCTGCATTTCTCCAAGACCACGATTGACCGACTCCAGTTGTTTGGAAACTGTCTCAAAGGAAGCCTGCAAGCGTGTCTGCAAGGTCTTTTCTAGTTTCTCCTCGACTGTCTGGCGCATTTGTTCCAAACGTTGCTCATTGATTCCTGCAAGGCTTGGAGACGTTGGTCAGTCTTGTCTCTGGTTTGAAGGAGACTATCTGTCATTTCTTGACGGACTTGCGTCAGACCTTGGTGCAATTCGATTCGCACTTCTTGCAAACGGTCGCTGACAGCCACTTCCAAATCTTTTTGATCTAACTGACTAGCTTGTCTGGCTTGTTCAAAGCGGTAATCCAACTGATCTGACAAGTGATCTGCCTGATCCTCCAAACTCTTACTTAAATGTTTTTCCTGCTTATCCTGCCTCTGCCAAATCAGAAAGAGTCCAGCTAGGTTGACAATCAATAATAGAACAAGTAAACTTTCCATCCTACCTCCTGTCCTTACTATGTAGTACGACCACATAGCCATCTGGGCAAGTCACCGAAACTTCCCTATCTATATATTCGTTAGAAGCGTACACTTTTTTAAAGAAAAAATTTTCCTCTGTCAACTCATACTTGGCTCCAAGAATGGTCAGCTGGCTATCTCTAACCGGCATAAAAGCTAGATAGTCGTAGTCTGAACGTGGTTCAAGCTGACTGGTCCCTTCTGGACAATAGGCAATCAAGTTTTGCCATCCTCAATCGCTATCTGACGCATATAAGGTGCCAACTTGGGATTGCTAGGCAGAAAGACATTGGCCAACATATGGTCAATACGGCCACCCAAGGCACCGAAAATAGTAACCTGGGCCTGAGGACTTTGCTCAAAGATGGTTAAGAGAGCCAATTCCAAATCAGTATCATCTTTTTCTGGTCGGGCTTGAACAAAATACTGGGCACGTTTTTGAATCAACTGACGTTCGTCTGTGGTTACAGAATCAAAATCCCCAACTGCTAGAGCAAGAGGAAGTTTTTCCTCCAAGACCCAAAGCGATCCTCTATCCACACCGACAAAGCAATCAAAATCCGTCCGGTAGTGACCGCGGTCTCCCCCTGCAAAAACAGCAACCCTAGTCCAGTTGTTTTCTGAGAGTTTGTACTCGCTCATTGACATCTCCCTTAAAGACATAGGAACCTGCTACAAAAACTGTCGCACCAGCTTCTTTGGCTAGAGCAATAGTTTGGTCATCAATCCCGCCATCCACTTCGATTTCAAAGTCAAGCCTTTTTCATCACGAAGAGCAACCAACTCACGAACCTTATCCATGGTTTCATGGCAGAAAGGCTTGACCACCAAAGCCTGGGTTAACT
>CAKMPG010000128.1:0-4227 GCA_927911355.1 Streptococcus mitis
AATCAAATCAGACAAAATCGTAACCAACTGACTTTCGCCAATCCCAAAGAAAACGAAGAACCCGGGAATATAGCTTACTCCCTGTCATCAACTTAGGTAGAAGTTGGTTTAAAACCATGGGTTTTAATTCACTTGGTGGACCGGGAAGGACGACATAGGTCACTCTATCGACTTCCAATATTCCCCCCCACAGCCAGTCCTGTTTCGTTGGGCAGCGGAGTCGCTCCTTCTACAATTTGAGCTTGTCTTTCGTTATTCGGTGTTCGGGCATAGTCTGGTCGCTGGGCAAAAAAGATATCTAACTTTTCTTGTGCCTGAGGATCGAAGACTAATTTTTTCCCTAAGAATTTAGCCAGGGTTTGTTTGGTCAAATCGTCCTCAGTTGGCCCCAAACCACCTGTTAAAATCACCAGACTGCTACGTTGACTGGCAATCTCAAGCAGGGATAAGAGACGAGCTTCATTGTCTCCTACAGCCGTCTGAAAATATACGTCTACCCCCAATCTCTGCTAGTTTTTCCGATAAAAATTGAGCATTAGTATTGACAATCTGTCCTGTCAAAATCTCTGTTCCAACAGCAATGATTTCTGCTTTCATGTTTCCTCCTACCTATCTATTCGTATTTTTTTGAAAAAATCGCAGGAAATTTCCCACGATTTCAACTATAAAATAGATTATTCTACATCTTCTTGATTTCTTGTACTACTAATCGTACCTGTTGCCAAACCGACACCATTTTGATTTCCGAGAACATTTTCATATAAGACTGCATTTGTCTCTAACTCTGTCACCTTCGGTTTATCAAGTGAAGTTCTCAAAAGATTTTGCATTTCTAGCATATGCTCAGTTGTAACAATCTGGTAAGAAATCCCTTGCAATTCGGCATCTTCTCCTCGCAATTGTTGGGTTTCAATCGTTTTAAATGAGTCCTTGTAACCTAACAAACTTGGAATACTCTTAGCAGACAAATCAATGTTGGTCTGCATATTAGTACTTAGGGCTTTTAAGATGGATTGGTAGTGACTAACGCTATTTAAACTAAGAACTTTTTCAACAACCTTTTGAATGACTTCACGCTGACGCTTCTGACGTCCGTAGTCTCCTTCTGGGTCTTGATAACGCATGCGGGAATAAACAAGCGCTTCTTCTCCATTTATTGTCTGTTCTCCAACACCAATAGAAATGGTGTTAAATTCTTCTTGGTCACTGATAGAAATTGGGAAACCTAGTGTATTATTAACCGTAATCCCCCCCACTGCATCTACCAATTGTTGCAATCCTTGCATATTAACCATAATGTAGCGATCGATATGGATATTCATCATCTTTTGAATGGTTGAAATAGCTAACTCTGCACCTCCACCCGCATAGGCGGCATTCAGTTTCGCTTCTTCAATACTACCATCTTTATGCTGAATTTTTAGTCAGGATATCACGTTCCAAACTCAACATCATGGTCTTTTTCGTGTGCGGATTAACTGTCAAAAGAATCATGGAATCACTATTTCCCTCCCAAGGGTCCGTTCGTTCTTCGTTTCCAGTATCAACCCCCATTAAAAGGATCGTTAAGGGTTCAGTAGCCTCAATAACATTGGTTTCTTCCCCAATCTTTTTATAGGTTTTTGATAAGGTTTCTGTACCTTGCTGATAAATAGTATAAGCAAAAACACCCACACCTAAAACTGTCACAGCTAGAAAAGCTAGCACCATTCCAATAATTTTTTTTAACCATATTTCTATCAATCTATCAGTCTACCCATCAGGTAAACATCTATAAATTTCCCTTCTTCTATGTACGCACCGCGCTCTTGTCTACCTTCAATTACAAAGCCATGCTGTTGATATAAATGAACTGCACCCTGATTGCGAGTTTGGACAGTTAGTTGAAGTCGACGAAGAATGCCACTAGCCTGTGCCCATTCTACGACTTCTTCAAGTAACAAACTCCCCAGTCCATTATTCCAATACTTCTGACCAATCACAATAAAGAGATCTCCAATATGACGAACTCTCTTGCGTTGATCAGCTGTGATATTCACAAGACCAGCAATTTCATCATTCAGCAAGGCCAGTAAAGTGATTTGATTTTCAGAGTGAGCCTGTTTATCCAAAAACAACTCCATCTCAGTATCTGTCATCAAAATGCCATTCCTGTCCAGACTGGTAAAATCTGTTTCTACACTGACACGATTTAAAAAATGATACTAATTCAGCCGCATCTTCAACTTCTGCTTCCCTAATGAGCAACTCATACTCCATGTTGAAGCTCCTCTAAAAGCTTTTCTGCACGCAAACCTTTTGCTTGAAAATTCAGTCTGCGACCCTCTTCTTCTTTTAGAATTTCCAATTCTAAATAAGTATCTGGCAAGGCATCACCTAAAAGATGCCCCCACTCGATGACAGTTACCCCACCACCAAAGAGAAACTCATCTAAATCAATAGAATCAGCATCCCCCTCTATACGATAAACATCTAGGTGGTAAAGTGGAAGACGACCTTCATACTCTCTTACGATAGTGTAGGTTGGACTCTTAATCATCTGAGAAATATGTAATCCTTTAGCAAGACCTTTTGTAAATGTCGTTTTGCCTGCTCCAAGTTCACCAGTTAAAATTAAGACATCATTCTTTTCTAATAAATAGCCCAAACGTTCACCTAAGGACTGTAACTCTTCTTCGTTTTTAGTGTACATGTTTCTATTATACCAAAAAGTTGTCCTTTGTCTAGGTATTATCTATGAATTCCATATTATAAATTGTAAAACTAGAACTATCTCTTTTTTTGTTCTTAAAATAGAAACAGTAAGAAGACAACTAACAAGATATCTCTCATCAAATGACTGTAAAATGAAACTTCCCAGCGAATGACTTTTGGCACCAACAGTCCTAGAAATAGCATCCCCAAGGCAATATAAAAGGTCATGGACAATAGCATCCAAGGATTTCTGAGAAAGATTAGAATAGCTAGTCCACTAATAAAACAGATTTCCTTCTTTCCCAAAAACTTTTTCACTCCATTTACATACTTCTGAATCGGCAGAAAAACTAACAAATCAATCCCAAATAAGAAAAAGAAACTCGGTAGAAAGGCTTCCACAAATCCTTCTACGGATGTATTTCCTGCAAGGATATGTTCTATGACAATTAAAGCTAAACCCAAAATATTTACTAAGAGCAAGAGACTATACAAGAATTGTTGCTTATCTTCCTTAAAAACTGAATAATGTTGATTTCCCTGCCCTCTATAATAGTTTAGCCCTGCACCAATACTGGCAAGAAGCAACATGCCAACTAAATAATAGAAGCAGTTTTGATTTAACATCAAGGCCCAAGTAGATAAACTTAAACAAGAACAGCTGCTAAGACCAAAAACTGTCAGCAATAACAAAACTCGAATTTGCTTTTTCATTTTTTTCCATCATTCTTCCTCCATACTTGCTCTTATTATATGCTAGAAAGCCTCACCATTGCTAGAATATTTCTCAACTGTCAGTTTTCTACTCTAAAATGCAAAAAAGTTTGACGCAAGTATCCCTTACATCAAACTTTTACTATTTCTCTTCAAACCAAAGAGCAATTTCTCGCTTAGCTGACTCTTCTGAATCTGAACCATGCACAACATTTTGGATAACCTCATTTTCTCCAGCAGCTTTTGCAAAATCACCTCGAATAGTTCCTGGTAAAGCTTCTTCTGGACGAGTTGCACCCATCATAGTCCGCCAAGTTTCAATTACTTTGGGACCAGAAATGATACCTACAAGAACCGGTCCTGAAGTCATAAATTCACGAATCGGTGGGTAAAAACTTTGACCAACCAAGTCCTGATAGTGCTGATCAATTAACCCTTCTGAAACCTTTGTACGCAACTCCAATTTTTCGATTGTAAATCCACGTTGTTCGATGCGTTTCAACACCTCACCCACTAATCCTCTTTTTACACCGTCTGGTTTAATGATAAAAAAATGTTTGTTCCATACCTGTCTCCTTTGTCAGCTTCTTTCTTTTTATACTCTTCGAAAATCTCTTCAAACCACGTCAACGTCGCCTTACCGTAGGTATGGTTACTGACTTCGTCAGTTCTATCCACAACCATCAAAACAGTGTTTTGAGCTGACTTCGTCAGTTCTATCTACAACCTCAAAGCAGTGCTTTGAGCAACCTACGGCTAGTTTCCTAGTTTGCTCTTTGATTTTCATTGAGTATTATTTTACCACATTCATGGAAAAAT
>CAKMPG010000129.1:0-3366 GCA_927911355.1 Streptococcus mitis
GGGATTTCACGTGTATAAATTAGGCGTTCTGGCAACACCAGCAGTAGCTTACTTGGTCAAAACAGAGGGGAGCCAGTGCAGGTGTCATGATTTTCTGCTAGCCATAACCCAGCCCTTGATAATGGAATCAATTCTTTGGTGGGGATGGCTTCAAACTAGATGATGAAAAAGAAGCAGAAATTGAAGCTTTGCTAGACGCTGCGGAAGATACTCTTCCTCGTCCAAGTGCAGAAGGCTTGGGAACCTTGGTAGATTATCCAGAAGGCTTGCGTAAGTATGAAGGCTACCTTGTTTCAACTGGAACTCCTCTTGATGGAATGAAGGTTGCCTTGGATACAGCTAATGGTGCCGCTTCTACCAGTGCCCGTCAAATCTTTGCAGACCTTGGAGCTCAATTGACTGTTATAGGGGAGACACCAGATGGTCTTAATATCAACCTTAATGTTGGTTCAACCCACCCAGAAACCCTTCAAGAAGTGGTCAAAGAAAGTGACTCAGCTATCGGTTTGGCTTTTGACGGAGACAGTGACCGTTTGATTGCTGTCGATGAGAATGGCGATATCGTCGATGGTGACAAGATTATGTACATCATCGGAAAATACCTTTCTGAAAAAGGACAATTGGCGCAAAATACAATCGTGACAACCGTTATGTCTAACCTTGGTTTCCACAAGGCCTTGGATCGTGAAGGCATTAACAAGGCAGTCACTGCAGTTGGCGATCGTTACGTTGTTGAAGAAATGCGAAAATCAGGCTACAACCTTGGTGGTGAACAGTCTGGTCACGTCATCTTGATGGACTACAATACAACAGGTGATGGCCAATTATCTGCTGTTCAATTGACAAAAATCATGAAGGAAACTGGTAAGAGCCTGTCAGAGTTGGCAGCAAAAGTAACCATCTATCCACAAAAATTAGTCAATATCCGAGTGGAAAATGCTATGAAGGAAAAGGCTATGGAAGTGCCAGCTATCAAGGACATTATCGAGAAGATGGAAGAAGAAATGGCAGGGAATGGGCGTATCCTTGTTCGTCCAAGTGGAACAGAGCCCCTCTTGCGTGTTATGGCAGAAGCTCCTACAACAGAAGAAGTGGACTACTATGTTGATACTATCGCAGACGTAGTTCGAGCTGAAATCGGGATTGACTAAATCCTAGAAAACTAGATGAAAATAAAAAATTATGGTACAATAGCTTATAATATTGTAGCCGAGGGAGAAAGACATGAATCTTAAACGTGAACAAGAATTTGTTAGTCAGTATCATTTTGATGCGCGTAATTTTGAATGGGAAAATGAAAATGGAGCTCCTGAAACTAAGGTGGATGTGAACTTCCAATTAATTCAACATGACCAAGAAAATCAAGTGACTTCCTTGATTGTTGTCTTGAGTTTTATGATTGTATTTGATAAATTTGTCATCAGTGGAACCATTTCACAGGTGAACCATATCGATGGTCGTATTGTTAACGAACCAAGTGAATTGAACCAAGAAGAAGTGGAAACCTTGGCTCGTCCATGTTTGAATATGCTCAACCGTTTAACTTACGAAGTAACTGAAATTGCATTAGACTTACCAGGAATCAATTTGGAGTTCTAATATGAAATTAGCTGTTATCACAGATTCCTCTGCCTATCTCAGTGCAGATACCTTGCAAAGAGAAGATTTATTTGTTTTGGATATTCCTGTCAATATTGATGGTGAGGAGTATGTCGAAGGCATCAATCTGACTGCTGAGGAATTTTACCAAAAAATGGCTCAGGCCTCTGAATTGCCTAAGACCAGTCAACCAAGTATTGCCAAGTTAGATGAGATTCTAACTTCGCTCAAAGAACAAGGTTACACCCATGCTTTAGGGCTTTTCCTATCTTCTGGAATTTCAGGTTTTTACCAAAATATCCAGTATATGGTGGATGACTATGAGGGCTTAACCATTGCTTTCCAGACACTTTAATCACAAGTGCTCCTCTGGGTATCATGGTTGAAAGTGTCTTTAACTGGCGAGACCAGGGCGATGACTTTGCCATTATTCAGGATAAGCTAGCTATTCAGATTAGTCACACATCTGCTTTCATCATGGTGGATGACTTGGACCACTTGGTTAAAGGGGGACGCCTTTCAAATGGAGCTGCGATTTTGGGCAATCTGCTAAGCATTAAGCCGATTCTTTATTTTAATGACCAAGGTGTGATTGAAGTGTACGAAAAAGTTCGTACTGAAAAGAAAGCAACCAAGCGTTTAATTGAGATTATCAAGGAAGCAACAGCTTCAGGCCAATACCGTATCATTGTCATTCACGGGAATGCTCCTGAAAAGGCTGAAGAATTGCGTCAGCACTTGCTAGATTCTGAAGTGGGTACGGATATTTCACTTGCTACATTTGGTAGTGTCATTGGAACACACCTAGGAGCAGGAAGTATTGCTCTGGGTTATATTCCAGTGATTTAGTTAGCACTTCTAGACTAGTTAAGAAGGCTTGTATCTTAGAAATTGAACACGGACTACCTGCCTCTTGAAAAAAGATGTCTGTCTTGCCTTTTGTGGAAAGTCAGCGCCATCCCCTATTTTTCACGGGCAGCTAAGGCCCTTTGTATCTTGATAATTGAACACGCCTGGAACCCTCTGTGAAAAAGATAGTTCTTCCAAGGAGGGAGGAGACACTCCTTGATTAGAACTCCTATTTTCACTCTGTGTTCTTACAGGCTTTGTATCTTAGAAATTGAACACGGACTACCTGCCTCTTGAAAAAAGATGCCTGTCTTGCCTTTCATGGAAAGTCAGCGTCATTCCCTATTTTTCAAGGGCAGCTATCGTCCTTTGTATCTTAGTCAGGAGTAGAGATGAGTATTCGAGTAATTATTGCTGGTTTTAAGGGAAAGATGGGCCAAGCTGCTTGTCAGATGGTCTTGGCTGATTCAGACTTGGACTTGGTAGCAGTTTTGGATCCCTTTGAGTCTGAATCAGAATGGCAGGGTATTCCTGTTTTCAAGGATAAGGCTGATTTGGTCGGTTTTGAAGCAGATGTCTGGGTAGACTTTACTACACCAGCTGTTGCTCATGAAAATACACGCTTTGCTCTTGAAAATGGCTTTGCTCCAGTAGTTGGGACAACAGGTTTCACGAGTGAAGAAATTGCAGAGCTAAAAGCATTTTCTCGTGCTCAAGATTTGGGTGGCTTGATCGCTCCTAACTTTGCCTTGGGTGCTGTTTTACTCATGCAATTTGCAAGGCAGGCTGCTAAATATTTCCCAAATGTGGAGATTATCGAGCTCCATCATGACAAGAAAAAGGATGCTCCGAGTGGAACTGCTATTAAAACAGCTGAGTTAATGGCAGAAGTTCGAGAGTCTATCCAGCAGGGTGCAG
>CAKMPG010000130.1:0-2689 GCA_927911355.1 Streptococcus mitis
AAAGCAAAAGCTGACACAATTGCAGCATTAAAAGCAGCATCAGACGCAACAAGAAAACAAATCGTAGAAGGCTTCGAAAAAGGATTAACTGTAGAAGAAGCAGAGAAATTAATCGATAAAGCGAATGAGAAGGCTGCAGAAGAAGATAAAGAAGCGGCAGCTAAAGAAGAAGCAGCGCAAAAAGAATTCTTAGCTAATTATGATGCAGCATTAAAAGCAGCAATTGCAGAGTTAGAAAAAGCTGATACGAAGAATGATCCTGAATTAGAAAAACAAAAACAGGAAGTAATTGAAAAATTAAAGGAAGAAGCAGCTAAAAAGAGATCTGACTTTGTGAAACGATTCAAAGAAGGCTTAACTGCAAAAGAAGCAGAAAAAGAATTAGATGCGGCAAATAAAAAAGCTGAAGAAACTACAAATCCCGCTCCTGCTGAGGAAAATAAACCAGCTGAACAACCTAAATCAGAAAAAGGTGAAGCTTTAGTTCAAGAAGAACTTCCAGAGTATCCTGAAATTAAAAAAGTAGGTGATAGTACAGGTAGCCCAACTAAAGAAGAAGGTAGACAAAGTGATAACACAGCTGTAAATGAACCTGCACTTGTACCAAAAACACCATCAGCTCCTGGAACAGATGCTTCAGCTACACCAACAGCTGAGACACCATCAACTCCTGCGGTCGCACCAACTGTAGCAGGTACTAGCCAAGATAACACTTATCAAGCCCCAGCTGCGAAAGCAGATGATAAGAAAGAACTTCCAAATACTGGTGGAAAAGATAATGTTGCAATTGCATCATTAGGATTCCTTGGATTGCTCCTTGGTGCCCTTCCATTTGTGAAACGCAAAAACTAATTTTTGAAGATATAAAAGAGAAGGATTTATGACCTTCTCTTTTTGTGATATGGACTATAGTGAGAGTTCTGTTGAAAAGAAGAAAAAAGTGAACAAAACGATGTTTCAGATTTGTTCACTTTTATTCTATAAACTTACAATAGTGCCTCAAATTCAGCGACGGTCATGCCCAACTGCTGGCTGGCAACTCGGAAGTCAGGAGACCTTGACGAACCATGTCTAAGAAGGCAAAAAGTTTCCCTTCTTCCCTTCCTTCAACTTTCCCACGCTCTAAACCTTTTTCTTCAGCTTGTTCCAAGGCATAGTCCTGTGCTAACAAGGCTTGTTCTTCGCGTCTACGCTGTTCACTAAACATTTTCCTGTCCTCCTCGGACCAGCTCTTGTAGTCTAGCAGTTGGTCTGCTTGACTGATGACTCGCTCGGGTTGTTGGGTAAAGGGTTTATTCCCAAAAAACTCCAACCAGGGTTTGCGAACCTCGTCTTTGCTGGTTTCTCTGTATTTTTTTAATTCCAAGAATGCCAATCTTGACTAGATGGTTTTCTTGTCTATTGTTTGTAATTGTTAAAGCCTCACCTGTCGTGTCCTCGCGCATACTAAAGCTATGGAAAGCCAAGTCATCTTGGAAATAATTGCTATTCACGATTGCAATGGCATAAACGGGGGCGATGTGTTTGTAACTTTGATGTGTATCACCTTCTCGTTGACGAATTTTTTCGAGATTTTGATTGACCTGACTACACAGGTAAGCCCACAAACGATTAATGAAAAAATTCTGATGATGCACTTGGATTTCGATAATAACCTGCGTGCCATTGTCTAACTCTGCCAAAACATCTATACTGGTATAGAAATCCTGCGCTGAGTACGGCAGGGAAGGCAAGACGTGAATGTTACTTCCCTCCAAAATCGTCACATTTTTTGCTGGTAAATCCAGCATATCGCGAATAAATTGACAAGTGATTTCTGGATTGCTAAAAATCTTCTTAGCCACTAAATCATTGGTTGGGCTGATGCCCGGATGACGTAATGTCATATTCTTTCTCTTTTCATTATAGCACATTTTCAAATCTAGGTTTACTGGATTCTCTGGCTCTATCTATTTATTTGGAAAAAGTATGAAAAATACTTGGTCTGGCTCTTCCCAATGGTATTTTTTGGTGCTTTCCTTTATAATGGGTGTATGGATAAGAAAAAATTATTATTGATTGATGGGTCTTCTGTTGCTTTTCGGGCGTTTTTTTGCGCTCTATCAGCAGTTGGATCGTTTTAAGAATGCGGCTGGCTTGCATACCAATCGATTTATGGCTTTCAGTTGATGTTAAGCCATTTGTTGGAGCGGGTTGAGCCGAGTCATATTTTGGTGGCTTTTGATGCGGGAAAGACGACCTTCCGTACAGAGATGTATGCGGACTATAAGGGTGGTCGGGCTAAGACTCCGGATGAGTTTCGTGAGCAATTTCCCTTTATTCGTGAGTTGCTGGATCATATGGGGATTCGTCATTATGAGTTGGCTCAGTATGAGGCGGATGACATCATTGGGACACTGGATAAACTAGCAGAGCAGAATGGTTTTGATATTACCATTATCAGTGGGGACAAGGATTTGATTCAGCTGACGGATGAGCATACGGTGGTTGAACTTTCCAAGAAAGGTGTGGCTGAGTTTGAGCCTTTACGCCAGAATATCTCATGGAAAAGATGGGCATTACACCGACTCAGTTTATCGATCTCAAGGCGTCATGGGTGATAAGTCGGATAATATCCCTGGGTGACCAAAATCGGTGAAAAACTGGTATCAAACTCTTGACTGGAGCATGGTTCGCTTGAGGGAATTTA
>CAKMPG010000131.1:0-4544 GCA_927911355.1 Streptococcus mitis
TTTTTTAGCTTTTGATGCGTCTGCTAGGACGCTGGCTGGGTCACCAGCACGGCGAGCAACAATTTCGTGTGGTATTTTTTGATTCAGTAATTCTTCAGCAGTTTTAAAGATTTCTTTGACGGTATAGCCTTTTTCAGTTCCTAAGTTAAAGATTTGAGAAGAACTGTTTTCTTGAAATAGGTAGTTCATTCCTTTAACATGAGCCTGTGCAAGGTCCAAGACATGAATGTAATCCCGAATACATGAACCATCACGTGTATCGTAGTCATCTCCAAATATTTTTAGGCTATCATTTTGTCCCAATGCGGTCTTGTTGATATTGGGAATGATGTGAGTTGGATTTTTTACACGCAGGCCGTTTGAAGCATCCATTTCAGCCCCAGCTACATTAAAGTAACGGAAAATGACATATTTCCAATCGTAGCGATTGGCCATCCAGTAAATCATTCGTTCACCCATCAGTTTTGTTTCTGCATAAGGGTTGACAGGGTCGAGCAGGGTATCTTCAGTAGCTGGCTTGTCAATACAGTTATTACCATAGAGGGAAGCGGTTGAAGAGAACATGATTTTTTGAATGCCAACTTCAGATAAGACTTTGAGAACTTGGTTCATACCAGCAACATTGGCAGTGAAGTATTTACTTGGGTTTTCAATGCTTTCGCTCACAACAATTTCACCTGCACAATGAAGAACAGCATCAATCTTATTTTCTTCTAAGTAAGCCTTTAAGGCACTAGCATCATAAACATCTAGTTGCTTAAAGCTAGCACGACTATCCACAGCCGCTCGATTTCCTGTAGAGAGATTATCTAGAACATGTACCTGATAGCCAGCATTTAAAAGAGCCTTAACGGTATGGGAGCCAATGTAGCCAGCTCCACCTGTAACAAGAATTGTTTTGGTCATGATTTTTTCCTTTTCCTAGTTTTGTACTATTTTAAAGAAATAAGAAGGCAAAGTCAACTATTTTCTGCAAATTTCATGAAAAACTGAACAAATATAGCATTGAATTGTTTTGTGTTTGGGAATTAATAGTTTGGTTGGTCTTGGAATAGTTCTTAGAGTTCACCTCACATGCAAGAAAATACAAGCTTTTTCTAAGATAGAGCAGGACTAAGATACTAATTTAGAAATCCACCTTCCCGCTATCCTTCTCCTATAAAAAGTGGTAAAATGGATGAAAGAAAGAAGGAACTGAAATGACAACATTATTTTCAAAAATCAAAGAAGTAACAGAACTTGCTGCGATCTCAGGTCATGAAGCGCCTGTTCGTGCCTATCTTCGTGAAAAGTTGACACCGCACGTGGATGAAGTGGTGACAGATGGCTTGGGTGGCATTTTCGGGATCAAACATTCAGAAGCTGCGGATGCACCGCGCGTCTTGGTCGCTTCTCACATGGATGAAGTTGGTTTTTATGGTCAGCGAAATCAAGCCAGACGGTACCTTCCGTGTCGTAGAAATCGGTGGCTGGAACCCCATGGTGGTTAGCAGCCAACGTTTTAAACTCCTGACTCGTGACGGTCGTGAAATTCCTGTGATTTCGGGTTCTGTCCCTCCACATTTGACTCGTGGAAAGGGTGGACCAACCATGCCTGCTATTTCAGATATTGTCTTTGATGGTGGGTTTGCGGACAAGACTGAAGCAGAAAGTTTTGGAATCCGTCCTGGAGATACCATCGTACCTGATAGTAGCGCAATCCTTACAGCTAATGAAAAAAATATCATCTCAAAAGCTTGGGACAACCGCTACGGTGTTCTCATGGTGAGCGAGTTGGCAGAAGCTCTGTCAGGCCAAAAACTTGGCAATGAACTCTATCTGGGTTCTAACGTCCAAGAAGAAGTTGGTCTTCGTGGGGCTCATACTTCCACAACCAAGTTTGACCCAGAAGTCTTTCTAGCAGTGGACTGTTCACCAGCAGGTGACGTTTATGGTGGTCAAGGCAAGATTGGGGATGGAACCTTGATTCGCTTCTACGATCCAGGCCACTTGCTTCTCCCAGGCATGAAGGATTTCCTTTTGACAACGGCTGAGGAAGCTGGTATCAAGTACCAGTATTACTGTGGTAAAGGCGGAACGGACGCTGGCGCAGCCCATCTAAAAAATGGAGGTGTTCCTTCTACAACTATCGGTGTCTGCGCTCGTTATATCCACTCTCACCAAACACTCTATGCTATGGATGACTTCTTAGAAGCTCAAGCTTTCTTGCAAGCCTTGGTGAAAAAATTGGATCGTTCAACGGTTGACTTGATTAAAAATTATTAAACTTAAGGAGGTGGTAGGGATGGTAAAACCAAACCTAGAAGGCCTTGTAAAAGATCTTTACAATCATGCTCGACATGATTTGAGTGAAGATTTAGTTGCTGCTCTCCTAGAGACTGCTAAAAAACTGCCTACTACAAATGAGCAATTGCTGGCAGTTCGTCTCTCAGGCCTGGTCAATCGTGAATTGCTCCTAAATCCCAAACATCCGGCACCTGAGTTGCTCAACTTGGCTCGCTTTATCAAAAGAGAAGAAGCAAAGTACAGAGGAACTGCGGCTTCTGCGCTTATGTACGGGGAGCTCTTTAAAATGCTTTGATTCCATTGTGAATCAAAGCATTTTTCTATATGGTAGAAGAGTAATTCTTGATTAGGAGAAGAAAAAGCCATCCTATTTAGGATAGCTTCTTGGTTTTTAGATTTGTTCAGCGATGACCTTTTCAGCAAGGTTCATGGCATGGTCAGATACACGAGTATAGTGGGAAATGATGTCGATAAAGTTGACCCCAGCTTGTGTTGAACACTCACCCTTGTTAAGGCGTTTGATGTGGGTCTTTCTGAGAACACGTTCCATATTGTTGATTTCTTTATGGCGTTCAATCAGACTTTGAGCTTTTTCAATATCATTGTTTTCCACGCTATCAAGGGCATCCTTGATAAAGCCAGTAGTTTTTTGATAAATATCAGCCAATTCCTGCAAAGCAGCTTCAGAGAACTCGACATTTTTACGTTGAAGGTAGTCAGTCAGATTGATTAGGGCTTCTGCGTGATCCCCAATCCGTTCCAAATCACGGGATGAATCAAGGATGTTGGTCAGCACTTCACTTTCTTTCTGGCTAAGGGCTTCACTTGAAAGAGTAATGAGGTAACGAGTCAATTTTTCATCAATGGTATTGATGGCTTCTTCTGTCTTGTGGCCTTTTTCAGCAACCTTTTCATTGAGGTCGATGATGTAGTTATAAGAAAGGTCAAAGGCTTTAGAAGCATAATTTCCCAAGTGAAGGAGTTCTTTCTTCGCATTTCCGAGAGCGATTGATGGAGCTTGTTTAATCAAGTGCTCATCAAGGTAAAGCGGCTCGTACTTGACAACTTCATCTTCACCGGGGATGAGTTTAGTTACAAAGAAAGCCAAAGCTCCGATGAAGGGAAATTGGATAATAGTATTTGTGATATTAAAGGTTCCGTGGGCAAAGGCAATGGTCATTTCTGGAGCCAGATTGAGTGTAGATTCAAACCATTGAATCAAGCCGGTGAAAGGCACAAGGAAGACGATACAGATAACCGTACCAATCACGTTAAAGGCGACATGGGCACCAGCAACACGTTTGGCAGCAATATTGGCTCCAAGAGAAGCAATAATAGCTGTAATGGTCGTTCCGATATTATCACCAAACAAGACTGGTAGGGCACCTTGTAGATCAATCAAACCACTGGCGTAAAGATTCTGTAGGATACCGATAGTTGCGGAAGAAGCTTGAATGAGTAGGGTTAGTCCAGTTCCGACAAAGACACCAAGAATAGGACTCTTACTTAGTTCAACCATATAGTCTCTAAAGACTTGCAAGTCTTTTAGAGGTTCCATTGCACCGCTCATAAGATTGAGAGCGAAGAAGATACCACCTACACCAAAAATGATACGTCCGATGTTATTGATAGAGCGATTCTTGGTGAAGAAGAGACAAATCGCTCCGATGAAAAGCATTGGTAAGGCATAATCTCCTAGCTTAAAACCGATGATAAAGGATGTAACGGTGGTTCCAATATTGGCACCCATGACAATACCGATAGCTTGACGCAAGGTCAAAAGTCCTGCACTTACTAGTCCAACTGTAATGACTGTGACACCAGAACTTGACTGAATTAGCGCCGTCATACCGATACCAACTAGCACACCAAAGAATGGATTACTGGTATATTTGTCAATGTAAAAACGAAGGCGATCTCCAGCAGCTTGTTGCAGACCGTCTCCCATGTCTTGATACTATACAAGAATAGTCCCAGACCACCTAAAAAGTGAAATAAAATTTCCTGCCAATTAATGGACATTTCTTTTTCCTCCGAAAAATAATAACGGAATTTCTCCTATTCTATTTTAAAGGATAAAAGTAAATCTAACAAGTGTTAAGCTAAGATTTTAGAAAGAAAAATTCGTTAGAAAAAAGCAAAATAATATACTCTAGCATGCCACAAAGATTAAAATATCGAAAAAATCTTGTGAAATCTTTCCTTATATTTCCAAAGTGTGATATAATAGTTTCGAATAAAATAAATAAAGGGGATTT
>CAKMPG010000132.1:0-3765 GCA_927911355.1 Streptococcus mitis
TACTTGAGTACGGCAAGGCGACGTTGACAAGGTTATTTAGATTTTGCGATTCGAAGAGTATTAGATATCATTTTTGAGATTAAGGATTGTCAAAAGAATAGCTATCAAGGAGAGACCAATAAATAGCATCCAAGTCAACTGTATATTCCATACAGCTACAAGTGAAAACAGGCTGTTCCCACAGGTATGGATAAGGTGAACAATAAACCTAAAAAAATTACTGGTACGAGCTAGAACCTCTGGAGCTAGATTTTTCAGGAGCATGGCACTAATCTTTGGTTGAACTTTACCAGACACATACAGAGTTGAACAGAGAAATAGTAAACCAAGTACGACTTGATTGAATAAATTAGCTAGACCAACTAGACTGAGTCCTACGGTCACCCACATCATCAATCTAGGCAAGGACTGCTTCCCAAAATAATCATTGCCCGTAAGGCTACTGATGATGATTGCTAACAAAGCACAGAATTGACTGATAAATAATGCCTCTGTGTAAGAAAAGTCCAAAAGAGAATGGCTCAAAAAGAAGATGTTATAAACGCTTCCTAGAGCGCCACCTAAGGCATTGATAAGCAAGACAGCAAAGAGCATGAAACCAAAGTTTTTCTGTCCACCTTTAAGAAAAACAAGGCGTAAATTTCGGTAAATTGTTAGGAACTGCTCTTTGATAGAAAGCTTCTCATTTTTTAGTGATTCACCATCAGCGGATGAAATCGACAGTCTCAATTTGCTTTTTTCCGAAAAAGAGGATAACGGCTGATACTAGGAAAAAACAGGCATTGATTCCCGCAACGAGAGAAAAATTATTGACCGATAGCCCTAAGAGCCAGACTCCGAAAGCTTGACCACCAATGGCTGAAATATAGGTGATGAACTGGGAAAAAGAATAAGCCTCCATCAGATCATCTTCAGCTACTTTTTCCTTAATAAGAGGCATGCGCAAACCACCAGCAAAATCACTGATGACATCGCTAATGACATTGATTAAACACAGGCTAGAAAAGGCAAAGAGACTAGCTTGCTGAACAACTAGGGCTGCTAGAAAAAATAAAACCGCCTGAAACAAACCACTATAGACCATCCATTTGACCTTGTCCCTCGTGTAATCTGCCCGAATCCCTACAAAAACTGTAAAGAGAGTCGGAAGAAGCATGACAATATTCGCCATAGCAACAGCAAAAGATGCTTGTGACAAGGTCGATGCATAGACGATAAAGACCAGATTGAAAATCGAAGCACCAAAAGCATTGAAGAAGCGTGACAAAGTCAAGAGACGATAAGCTTGATTTCTGAACAATAGTTTCATAGGTAATCTCCCTTCTTGTTCGAAGTTTTATGTGAAGTATGACTATAGTATAGCACTTAGAAATTTTAGAGGAAAAACTTTTGAATATATGCAACAAATAAAATGAGCAAAAAGAAACGATAGAATCCCTCCAGTGACACGAGAGAGCCCAACAGTTCTATCGCTTCAAATTTCAACTTATTTTCTTAGTTTGCAGATATTCAATAATCGGGGGTTTTTCTATAGTATTCAGCAGATTTGTTACAGCCAAGCATCTCAAAAATACGGACAGCATCCTCCATCTTTTTTCGCCCTTCCTTGACTCTGCCTTGCTTGCTATCAAAGAGACCTTCCGCCCACAAATAGACAATTCGGAAATAGGTTTCATTTTCATTGTAGAAATGCTCTTCGATGACACGTTTAAAATAAGAGGCATTGGTAAATTCTTCACACTCAATGCTGGCTAAAAAACCATTCAAGAGTATAGTGTGAAAAAGGTTTCGATTACCAGACATTTCCATTAGAAAATCAGATTTACGTACCATTTCTCTAACATACCTAGTGAAAAGAGAAACAGATAGAAATGGTGAACTGACTGAAAATAAATTGAGTTCATAGATTCCCCAGATCTCGGTAGAAAACAAATAATCATGAAGGACTTTCCCCTCCTCTGCCGTTAACTCTACCCTTTCGTCCATGCTCTTCATATAAGACTTGATAATAATGGCATTTAGAATATGTTTCTGTTTATTTTGAGAATGGGCATGCTTTTGATACTCCCTGCGATACAAGTCCTCAAGCGGAGCTATATTCTTTGGATCCAAGACATCTATGATTTCTTTTCTCAACTCAGAATCTGTATCATACTGAAAACCTCTCGCCAGAAAGAGGATTTCCTCTACACTGGCAGATATATTTTCTAGGGCAAATAGAAACTTTTCCACCGAAAGCTCACTCTGGCCTGTTTCAAATCGGGACAACATAGACGGCGAAAATTGTCCCCCAGTTGCTTGTCTCAGCGAGATATTTCTTGACTCTCGTAATTGTCTAAAGACTTTTCCAATCTGCTCCATAGGCTTCCCCTTAATTCTGCATTTTCTTTATATTATCATATTTTTTCAGAAAATTCATCAAAAACTTGCCAAATTGTCAGAATTATGAGAAAATAGAGGATATTTATCACGTGGAGGGACTGTAATGAGAGAGGATATCAAAATCAATGACCGCGCTTTAGCCTTGCAAGACCAAATTATCGAAAAACTAGAGAAGGTTTTTGATACAGATGTGGAATTGGATGTGTACAATCTAGGGCTGATTTATGAAATCAATCTGGACGAAACGGGTCTCTGCAAGATTGTCATGACCTTCACAGATACTGCCTGCGATTGCGCCGAAAGTCTGCCTATCGAAATCGTGGCAGGTCTGAAACAAATCGAGGGTATCGAAGATGTCAAGGTTGAAGTTACCTGGTCGCCTGCCTGGAAGATTACACGAATCAGTCGCTACGGCCGCATTGCCCTTGGACTGCCACCTCGTTAAGCAGGTAAATTACTTTTGAAGATGAAAAAAAAGCAAGCCGAAAGTTGGCTTGCTTTTTAAGTTTATTTTTTTACCTGACTTGTCCATATTCCAGAAGTCTGTCACGGCTCCGCGTGAAGCAGATGATACGATATGGGCATATTTACCGAGGACACCACGGCTGTAAAGTGGTGGCAAGGTTGTTTCTGCCTTGCGTTTTTCAAGTTCTTCTTCGGATACGGCCATGGAAATTTCTTTGGTATCCTGGTCAACCGTAACGATATCACCTGTACGGAGGTAGGCAATCGGTCCACCATCTGAGCTTCAGGAGCGATATGTCCAACAACCAGACCATAAGTACCACCAGAGAAACGGCCATCTGTCAAGAGGGCAACCTTGTCTCCTTGACCTTTACCAACGATCATTGATGAAAGTGACAGCATCTCAGGCATACCAGGACCACCCTTAGGCCCAACGAAACGGACAACAACTACATCGCCATCAACGATTTCATCTGTCAGAACTGCCTGAATCGCATCTTTTTCTGAGTCAAAGACCTTAGCTGGACCAACGTGACGACGCACTTTAACACCTGATACTTTAGCAACCGCACCATCAGGGCAAGGTTCCCGTTCAAGATGATAAGCGGACCGTCTGCACGTTTTGGATTTTCAAGTGGCATGATAACTTTTTGACCTGGTGTAAGGTCTGCAAAGTCAGCCAAGTTTTCAGCTACAGTCTTACCAGTACATGTAATGCGGTCTCCATGAAGGAAACCATTTGCCAAGAGGTATCTCATAACCGCAGGCACACCACCGACTTCATAGAGGTCTTTGGAAGACATACTGACCAGATGGTTTCAAAGTCGGCCAAGTGAGGCACACGCTCTTGGATCGTATTGAAGTCCTCAAGTGACAAGTCAACATTGGCAGCATGGGCAATGGCAAGCAAGTGAAGAG
>CAKMPG010000133.1:0-3579 GCA_927911355.1 Streptococcus mitis
TTGATTCTTTATCTACCCATCCAGCCTGATCAATATGTAAAAATTCTCTTCCTTCTACAAACATTGTCTTGTCGAGTGATACCCTGCGAATAAGCTGATAAGGATGATTTCACTTCTTTTTAAATCATAAGGACTGTTATACAATTTTAAAATCAGATTCTAACCATACTTTTTTTTATTGTTGGGGTTACCTCTGACTGATCGTATAAAAATCGTTTGTCCGCAGCTATAAATTGATTGTTGGATAACTTAAACACTGGAATTCCTTGTTTATTTAAACGCCACTCAGTTATTTGGAAACTTGTTTTTGGAGTTAATTTTCCAGATTCTACAACTAAATCTTCATTCGCATAAACAGGAACTTCTCCATAAACCATAGGAGAACTTAGCTTTTCTCTAAAATAAATACCAAAGTCAGATTGTGAAAGGTAATAAATTTCTTTCGAAGTATAGACTACTTCTTTTTCTGTGCTAACAACTTTTGAAATGGTCAAAAAACTAGGTAGCAACAAAATAATTAAGAACTTACGCATTCTTCCTTTCCTTTTCTTCTTGTAAACGCAATAATTGATTTTTATCAACTAACTCTTCCAGCTTTTCATCAGATAAACTCAAAAATTGCTCAATGACATCTAATAAATTTTCCATTTTATCACCTTGGAAGCAAGTCAGGAATCGTGTAAACAGCTTCCCGATTCTTAGAATAATAATATTTTGCACGCATATATTTAGCGGCGTAATCTTCATCTTTCAACTTTGTAGCAAAAGCTGTCTCCTTCTCCTTTTCATCACTCAAGGTTTGATACTGAGTTTGCAAGTCTGATAATTGTTGACGTCTTTGGAGTAATTGGTGATAGCTTTGAGCAAGATTATAAGTTGGTAAAATGAACAATAAAATCATCAAAATCAGAACCCAACCCATGAAACGATTCCGTTTTTGTCGTTCCTTCATCAGATAGCGACGACGTTGGTGCTCGTTTTGAATAAAAAGAATTATTCAATTGTACGATATTTTTAGACATTTTCTTCTACCCGTGTTTCACTGATAATTTCATACATTCCTGCCGCATCTTCTTTTTTTTGTACTATCTTTCATCTCCAGTACTTTTACAAGTAGCAACTTATTGCCAAAGCGAATTTCAACTTTGTCATTAACTTTCAAGTCCGTTGAACTTTTAGCCAAAATTCCATTTACCTTAATTCTACCTTTATCTGCTACTTCTTTTGCGACTGTACGACGCTTGATAATTCTTGATACTTTTAAATATTTGTCTAATCTCATTTTTATTACCTCAAATTATTATTGTATCATTTTTATCTACTTTATAGAAGAAAAATGTTAAAGGGAATTGCCTTCTTTCGACACTTTTATCTCTAATAAACTTTCTCCAAAAATGAGTAGACCTTCTAAAATTTCATAGTCCTTCTTGTTTCGAACATCAAATACAACTTCCATTAATCCCTTATTCTCAGCTATGGCTGCTTTTAAATTCGTTGCGGATAAAGCTTTAAAATAATCTTGAGCCAAAAACAGTCGTTGAGTGACTTTTTCAAATTGAACTGTAATCTTATTCTCTTTTCTTTCTACACGTTGAACAAAGACCTTGTCCAAATATGACTTGACTAAACCAATCTCTAAAAGATAAGCAACCACATCTGGGTATTCTCCAAAACGGTCCATCAGCTCTTCTTGTAACTCCTCATAATTGACACGGTTGTCAATTTGACGAATTTTCTTGTAAATTTCAATCTTATGTCGTTGATCAGAAATATAAGTATCAGGAAGATAGGCATCAATTTGTAAAATCAACTCAGAATTCCCTTTGGTTCTTGTGTTCACATTACCATGTCGTTTAGCAATAGCTTCCTCCAATAACTGCGAATACAATTCAAAACCAACAGAATCAATGAAACCAGACTGGGATTTTCCTAAAAGATTTCCTGCTCCGCGAATCGAAAGATCTCGCATTGCAATCTTAAATCCAGAGCCCAATTCTGTAAATCCTTGATCGCTTCTAATCTCTTCTCGGAGACTTCACTGATTGATTTTTCTGGACGATACATGAGATAGGCATAAGCAATACGATTACTACGACCGACTCTTCCTCTTAACTGATACAAGGTTGACAAGCCCATATGGTCCGCATTCTCAATAAATAAAGTATTAGCATTTGGAATGTCCACCCCTGTCTCAATAATGGTAGTCGTCACTAAAATATCATACTGACCTTCAATGAAATCCAGTAGAGTATTTTCTAACTGAATCTCACTCATTTGCCCATGAACATAACCAATCGAAGCCTCTGGAATCAATTCCTGTAATTCTGAAACCTTCTGATCAATTGTGTCAACTTTATTGTAAAGATAGTAAACTTGACCTCCACGCTCCATTTCACGCAAGACCGCATCACGAATGACACTATCATTCTTTTCCAAAACATAGGTTTGCACTGGATAACGATTAGTCGGCGGAGTTTCAATAACAGACAAATCTCTGATTCCCAGCATAGACATGTGAAGGGTACGAGGAATTGGCGTTGCTGTCAAAGTCAGGACATCTACTTGTTTTTTCAATTCTTTCAAGGTTTCCTTATGCTTGACACCAAATCGCTGTTCCTCATCAATAATCATCAAGCCCAAATCAGCAAATACAACATCTTTTGACAAAACACGATGTGTTCCAATCAAAATATCAACTTGACCGTTTTTCAATTTTTCAAGTGTTTCAGTCTGCTCTTTTTTACTTCTAAAGCGACTCAACACATCAATATTAACTGCAAAATTTTGGAATCGTTCCTTAAAATTGGTATAGTGCTGTTGCGCTAAAACCGTCGTCGGAACTAGAACGACAACCTGTTTGTGATCATTGACTGCCTTAAAGGCTGCACGCATAGCAACTTCAGTCTTTCCAAAACCAACATCCCCAACTAAAAGTCGATCCATTGGTTGAGAAGCCTGCATATCTCTCTTAATTTCCTCAACACTACGAAGTTGATCATCCGTTTCAACATAAGGGAAGGCATCATCAAAAGCATGTTGATCCTCATCATCAGCTGAGAAAGCAAAACCCTTCAACTGGCTGCGTTCAGAATAAAGTTTAATTAAATCGTCAGCTATATCCTCTACCTGGTTCTTAACTTTTTGCTTTGCTTTTTTGAAATGACCATCATTTAATTTATTGAGTTTAGGTGCTTTACCGTCACTTGAAACGTATTTGGAAAGTAGATGAATTTGTTCCACTGGGATAGAGATTTGATCCCCGTTTTGGTATTGAACACTAACATAATCACGGTGAATCCCTTTGATTTCAATTGTTTCAATCCCTAGATATTGACCAATTCCATGGATATGGTGAACAACGTAATCTCCTTTTTCAAGTTCATTGTAATCTTTTAATCTCTCTGCGTTTGAAACATGTTGTCTTCGAAACGACGTTTTAATTTCTTTTGAAAAATCTCATGTTCAGTTATCAATAAAACCTTTTCATCTACAAAATGAAAACCATGTCTGAGATTACCCTCGATTAAGTTTACAGATTCTTTACAAACACTTGACTTATCTCTGGAATCCAATTTAATC
>CAKMPG010000134.1:0-5404 GCA_927911355.1 Streptococcus mitis
GGCAGTCGGTGATCGTTAAAACCCTCTGCGTTGTTGCAAATGGACAAATACCATACTCACTCACTTTATTTGTCATAAAATATCTTCTTTCTATTTTTAAAAAAAATTTATCTTTTAGTATCAATAATAGTACTACTTTTGATACTAGCTATCGAAAAAGTGTCTAGTTGTTTTTTTGTTTGTAACTGTTACAATTATATCATAAAAAAGAAATGGAGAATAGATATGTCAACAAACTTAGAAATTTTCAATGCTTATAACCAAGCTTTAATTGCTGGTGACTTTCCTGGTGTCTTTGAAACGATGGCAGACGATATTGTCTGGCATCAACCTGGTAATCATAGTATATCTGGTACAGTTGTTGGTAAGGACAAGCTAGGAACTCACCTGGCTACATTTGCTGAGAAAACTAATGGAACCTTTAAGGTGATAACAAATTGGGTTTCTGACAATAAGGATTTAATCGCAGCCAATGTTACTTTTCTTGGAACACGTGCCGATGGTACTGAACTCAATATGAACGGGATTGACCTCTTCCGCATTGAAGACGGAAAAATCAAAGAAGTTTGGCTCTTCTCTTCAGATCAACCTGAAGAAGATAGCTTTTGGGGATAATTTAAGAGATCAGGACAAAAAATTTTGATTTTAGGAATTCTTTATTATAAATTTTTAAAATCGATAGATTAGAAAAAAAGCGAACAAGACAGAATTCTGAGTATCAGATAACTCGTTTTGTTCGCTTTTTATATTTAAGGTTAGACTTTTGTCCCAGACTCTTTTAATTTACTCTCCCAACTGGGCACTGTAGGCGATAATCTGGTCAACCGTGTCTGACAAGAATTGGATGGTATCACGGAGTGGTTTGTCTGTTGAAATATCAGCACCGATAATCATGGCTGACTCAAGCGGTGTCTTGCTACCACCTGATTTGAGGAGATTGAGCCAGTCTTCAGCTCCAGTTTCTGAATGTTTCAGATGAAGGTAACCTGCAGTCGAGATAACAAGACCAGCAGAGTAAGTGTAGCTATACAAGCCCATGTAGTAGTGAGCTTGGCGCATCCAAGTCAAAGCTGCATCATCGTCGATTTCAATCGCATCTCCCCAGAAATCCGTCAAGACTTCCTTCATAATACTGTTGAGTTTGCTTGCTCCAAAGGTCTCCCCTTCTTCAATCAATGTATACACCTTACGCTGAAAGGCTGCTTCCAAGAGGTGAGTAATGAAATTATGGAAGTAGGTGTCTGTCAAGCGGTGAGCAAGAGCGAAGCGTTTTTGACGAGGGTCGTCAGATTGGTGCTCCAAGTAGTCACTGAGAAGCAATTCATTGAAGGTTGACGGTGCTTCAACATAGTAGGTCGACATGTGGGCGTTGAAATAGCTTTGGTGATTGTCTGAAAAGATGAATTGACCAGAATGCCCGATTTCATGAATCAAGGTATAGACATCGCTCAAACGACCTGTCCAGCTCATGAGGACATAAGGGTGCACGCGATATGGATCCGCCGCATAGCCACCAGAATCCTTGCCACTATTGGCAGCAAAGTCCACCCAGCGCTCTTCTTGATAGCGAGCAACTTCCTGACAATATTCTTGCCCCAAAGGTTCTACTGACTTCATGACCAAATCATAGGCGTCGTCAATAGTCACTTCAGGATTCAGGGCGCTGTCCAAATCTAATTTCCAGTCTGCAAAAGTCATCTTTTCAAGACCATTTACCTTGGCAACATGCTTGAGGTATCTCTGGGCAACGGGCGCAAAATCCTTCATGATGAGGTCAATCTGGCGGTCAAACATTCCACGGTCCACTTCTTGATCAGCCAGAAGATAATCAAAGACTGAGTCGTAGCCCTTCATATCTGCCAAGATTTTTTCAGACTTGACTTGAGCTAGATAGGCTGCTGCAGCCGTATTTTGGTGCTTACGAAGACCTTCTGAGAAGGAACGGAAAGATTTCTCACGAACCTCAGCATCCTCATGGTTTTGGTAGAAATTTTCATAGGTCACAAAGCTATTTTTGTAGGTCTTGCCATGGACTTCAAAGTCAGCCATTTCGAAATCCCCAGCTCGCATCTTAGTGTAAATGTCCTGTGGACTGTAGAAAACTTCACCGAGATTGGTCAAGGCCTTCTCCACATCAGCCCCAAGATAGTGGGCTTTTTTGATTTTTGCCTGACGAATGGCCGCCGTCAAATGAGGTAATTCACCCAAACGATCCAAGACTTCCTCATCAGCTTCCACCAAGGCATCGTCAAAGAAGGTCAAGGCTACACTGGCATCTGTCTCGAATTCCATCCCAGCTTGAGCAATATTGGCAAATTCGTCATTGCTATAGTCTGTCGTCTGCGGCATAAAGCCATAGTTACCAATATGGCTCATCTGAATGTAGATTTGTTCCAATTCCGCAAAGGCCTTTTCAAAATCCTCAAAAGTATGAAGATTGCCCTTGTAGTCACGGCTAAATTGATTGATGTCTTCGCGAGCTTTCTCGATTGCACGCAAGAAATCCTCACGGTCTTGGTATAGGGCTGTTAAATCCCAAAGTTCCTTCTCTGGAAATTCTGAACGGTGTTTTTGTTCCATTTTCTTCCTCTTATTTCTCTAATTCTAATAAAACACTAAGGGCTGATAAAGCGTAAAGTGGTGCTGTTTCTGCTCGCAAAATACGAGGACCAAGTCCTGCCAATACTGCTCCTTTAGCTTCGAAACTTTCGATTTCTGCAGGTGACAGGCCACCTTCTGGACCAAAGATAAAGAGCAATTTGTCTCCTTTTTCAAGACCAGAGACCGCTTGTAAGAACGCAGCGGCTTCACCTTCTTTGGCCGACTCTTCATAAGCCACTACGATGCGGTCAAACTGGTCCAGTTGGGCTAGAAAATCTGCTTTCTTCTCAAAAAGCTGGATACTTGGAACAACATTACGCTTGCTTTGCTCGGCCGCTCCCAGGGCAATTTTTTCTAGTTTTTCAACCTTTTTACCCAATTTTTTGCCATCCCACTTGGCAACTGACCAGTCTGCGGGGAAGGCCCAAATCTGGCTGGCGCCTAGTTCCGTCACTTTCTGAGTGATGAACTCCAGCTTATCTCCCTTGGGAAAGCCAGATGCGATGGTCACTTGGATTGGTAATTCCACATTGTCAGTTAATTCTTGAACCAACTCAAACTGACGGGTTTCCACATCCAGCACACGTGCCAAGCGCTTAATTCCATCATCAAAGACCAAAGTAACCTCATCATCTTCTTTCAAGCGCATAACCTGAAACATATGCTTGCTGGTTTCCTTGTCCTCGATGGTGACTGGAGAGACTGCACTCCCCTTGACAAAATACTGCTGCATGCTAGCCTCCAATCACACCGGAAATATCCTTGCTTTTCTTAAAGACACAGGCATTCCATTCCCCTTGGATCATATGAGTTTCAAGGAAAAATCCAGCTGACTCAGCAGACTCGCGCACCATGTCCCACTTGTCCTTGATAATGCCACTCATGATGAGGTAGCCTTCATCCTTGACCAAGCGATAAGCATCATCCGTCAGATGAATGAGGATATCCGCCAAGATATTAGCCACAATCACATCTGCCTCAATCTCAACTCCCTTAAGCAAGTCTCCTGCTGCTACATGGATGTTTCCATACCAGGGTTTAGCTCAATATTTTCCTGAGCAACTCGAACTGCTACATCATCCAGGTCATAGGCGAAAATTTCCTTAGCTCCAAGTAGCGAGCTAGCAATGGAGAGGACACCTGATCCAGTCCCCACATCCAGCACTGTTTCCCCACCACGAAGAACCTGCTCCAAGGCAAAGAGACTCATCTTGGTTGTCGGATGTGTCCCAGTACCAAAGGCCATTCCTGGATCCAGCTTGATAATCTTTTCCCCCGCAGTCGCCTCATAGTCTGTCCAAGAGGGAACGATGGTCAAATCATGAGTAATACGAGCTGGTTCATAATATTTCTTCCAGTTGTCTGCCCAGTCTTCCTCAGCCAAGGCAGTCGTCCCCATCTTGACCTCACCCAAATCCATAAAATCCGTTAATTCTGCTAGGCGAGCCTGCAAGTCTGCCTCAACCACTGCCACATCCACCGTGTCAGGGTAGTAGGCTGTCACTACGATTTCTTCTTGCTGCTCAACCTCTGGAAAAATCTCGCCGAAGCGGTCGACATTTCCCACATAGTCCATGCTGTCCTCAATTGCTACCCCTTGGGCACCTAACTCGATTAAGAGATTAGAGACCAGCTCCTCCCCCTCACGCTTGACTGTAACTTTTAACTCTTGCCATGTTTCCATAAATTTTTTCCTTATCAATCTATTAATTCTTCTAATTCTTTTAAAGTTCTTCCATCCTGATCCTTCCAATCAGTTCGACCGTTCGTTTGCATACCCAGCAAAAAAGTCGCTGCATAAGAAGGGCTAGAAAAGAGTTGTTTTTCTTTTAACACTCCATCTTGAATGACCCGATAAGCTATTAAATTCTGACGCATTTCTTTTAAACTTGCTGGAAGGTATGGAGAATCCTTTATTTCTACTTGACTTCCTTCTAAAACAACAAAACCTTCAGTTGTCCGTTCACAAGTTGCTTCTATTACTTTGTTAGATTTCTTAGTTTTACGCTTTAAATAAAGATAAGTTGAATGATTATCAGTCAGATCTTGACTAACTTTCTTTGTCATTGGAACAAAAACACGATAACCTAAAGTTCCAATAATCATTAGCGTATTTTCAACAATTTCATCCAGTTCAGATTCCTTTTCCTCAGTCACATTACCAGGATTTGGATCATTCCCATTTTTCACAATATAGCGACCAGCTTCTTTAGCAAGTTGAGTAAATTTATTTTCCAAATAGCTAATTTCTGTTGGACCGAAAGAATTATTTTGAGTTGTTAGAATTATGACATCATTAAAATAATCTGCGTGAGTATCGCGGGTATGCTCTTGAATTCGCAACAATACCCCTTCACCATTTTTTCGAGTTGTCGCCTGACCAATATAGGTCACATCTTTCTGTTTATCTTCATCTCGACCAAATAAGAAATAAATACCACTTTGTTTCATTTCATCACGCGACTTTAAATCTCCCAACTGAATACGAGGTATTTTGTAAATCACTCCCGTCCAATTTGACAAAGTACATTTGATTTTTCCAGTCACTTCACCATCCATGAGAAACATATTTATATTTTTGCTACGCTTCGCCATTTATCGAACTTCCTCCATATAATTTCTCACTCTATTCTGCAACTGAGGTACAACTTGACTGGAACTAAGAAATTCCTCGACATTCATGAGCTGATGGCCCTGTCCTTCATCGCCAAAGGTGATATTGTCAAACTGGTTCTGTGTTAACTGACCTACTAAAAATACAGATTGTTTATCCGCAAAAGCATACTTGGATAAACCTTACTCC
>CAKMPG010000135.1:0-6772 GCA_927911355.1 Streptococcus mitis
TGTCCTGCTCACGTAAGAGCTTGCCCATGGTTGTAGATCTCCACCAGGTAAATATCAATCCCGACAAAATCACTCTGATGTTTCTGAAAATCATCTAGATTTCTGATTTCAACAACTACTCGACACCTAATTGATCTAGCACTTTTGCATGTTCTGCAAAAGGCCCCTTGCAAGGCCAATAT
Organism: Streptococcus mitis; assembly: GCA_927911355.1. Taxonomy (GTDB): domain Bacteria; phylum Bacillota; class Bacilli; order Lactobacillales; family Streptococcaceae; genus Streptococcus; species Streptococcus mitis_DD. Next base: position 183 of record CAKMPG010000135.1, read on the forward strand.
TCCGATTTTCATCTATTTTCCTCGCTCTGCCATGAGAATTTGAATTTCATTTTCATTAATACCAACCATGGCTTCGCCTAGATCTTCAGAGATTTGAGCTAGGATTTGAGGATTACGGAAGTTAGTTACCGCTTTGACAATGGCACTCGCTCGTTTAACAGGATCTCCTGACTTGAAAATACCTGAACCGACAAAGACACCCTCTGCCCCTAATTGCATCATCAACGCAGCATCTGCTGGCGTTGCAACGCCTCCAGCAGCAAAGTTTACAACAGGCAATTTTCCATGTTCATGGACGTATTGAACCAATTCTACAGGTACTTGCAAGTCCTTAGCAGCAACATAAAGTTCGTCCTCTCGTAAGTTTTGAATACGGCGAATTTCCTGATTCATCATACGCATATGACGAACAGCTTGAACAATGTCTCCTGTCCCTGGTTCTCCTTTGGTACGAATCATAGAAGCACCTTCAGCGATACGACGCAAGGCTTCACCCAAATCCTTAGCCCCACAGACAAAAGGAACTTGGAATTCTTTCTTATCCACATGGAAACGGTCGTCAGCTGGAGATAAAACTTCGCTCTCATCAATATAGTCAATCTCAATAGCCTCTAAAATCTGTGCCTCAACAAAATGCCCGATTCTGACCTTGGCCATTACTGGAATACTAACCGCTTCTTGGATTTCCTTAATCATCTTTGGATCACTCATACGGGAAACACCACCAGCTGCACGGATATCAGCTGGAATCCGCTCCAAGGCCATAACAGCAGCCGCACCAGCAGCTTCTGCAATGCGGGCCTGTTCAGGATTCTGAACGTCCATGATAACCCCACCTTTGAGCATCTGTGCCAAGTTTTTATTTAGTTCATAACGATTTTCAGTCATTTATTTTATCCTCATTATTTATATTGGTAGCTACCATTTCATTTTAAGTTAGATTAAAATGAAGTACAAGATAAAAAAAACGTAATTGTATGGGTACACATTGACAAAAAGCTATCTGGCCTTAACTTAAGGCAGATAGCTCATTCATTTTTATTTTTCAGCTGTAAGGGCAGCCATTGTGATGTAGTTGTATGGTTTGTTGAAGTGTGGCAAGAAGAATAGGTCTGTCAATGCCAATTTATCAATTGTCACATGCTCTTGGATAGCAAGTGAGAACATGTGGATTCCCATGCTAATTGCAGAATCGTGTGAAACCATTTGTGCACCAAGAATTTCACGGCTATCTTTGTCAAAGACAATCTTGATGGCAACTTCATGGTTATCATGTTTCATGAATTCTGGTTTTTGAAGATCGTTAAAGCCTGTTTCAGTTGCATTGTAACCAGCAGCTTTAGCTTTTTCAAGAGTCAAACCAGTTGAAACCATATGAAGACCGTAGATAGAGATACCGTTTGATCCTTGCACACCAATTCCTTCCAATTCATGTCCACAAGCGTTGTAAGCACCAACGATACCAGTACGAACAGCATTTGAAGCAAGGGCGATGTAACTTGTATCTTTACGAGCATTGTCATAAACAGTCGCACAGTCACCTACTGCGTAAACGCCTGGGATAGATGTTTCTTGTTTTTTGTCTACAAGGAAGGCACCGTTACGGAATAGTTCAATTTTTCCATCAGCAAGGGCTGTGTTTGGACGGAAACCAACTGCAAGGATAACCATATCCACATCAAAAGTTTCTTTATCAGTAATCAAGCGTTCAACTTTACCGTCACCCTCGATTGCTTTAACAGTTTGACCAAGCGCCAAGCGGATGTTGTGGTCTTCCAAGTTCTTCGCCATCATTTGTGTGAAGTCTTTGTCATAGTAACCGTTCAAAACAGTATCAACGATATCAACAAGGACAACTTCTTTTCCAAGACGTTCAAAGGCTTCAGCAAGTTCAACACCGATATAACCACCACCAACAACGGCGATTCGGTCAAGGTGTTGACTCTTATCAGACAATTTGTGAATCACTTCTTCAGCGTTTTGGTACAATTTCACAAATTGTACATTTTCAAGAGTTGCTTTAAATTCGCGGTTTCCTTTAACAATTTCAACACCTTCGATTGGTGGCAAGATTGGTGTAGAACCTGTAGCGAAAATCAATTTTATCGTATGATTCTTTGTGCTCTTTCCCTTCAACTTCTGCTGTAACTACTTTGTTATCATAGTCGATTGAAAGAACTGGTGACTTCATGTAAACCTTAGCACCTTTAGCTTCCAATTTTTCTTTATCAGAATAGAACAAGCCTTCAGCACCATCAATTTGTTCACCGATCCAAAGGGCCATTCCACATCCTAGGAAAGAGATGTTAGAGTTTTGGTCGAATACAACGATTTCGTTCTCATTACCAAAATTATCCAACATAGTATTAATACATGCTGTACCAGCGTGGTTAGCACCAACTACAACGATTTTACTCATAGAAAAATTCCTACCTTCAATTTTAAATTTACTCTTCTAGTATAACATTTACTGTTAGCGTTTACAAGAGTTTAGCTAATTTTCCTGATTTTTTTGTAAAAAAATGTAAATAATCTGTATTTTATCAGCCATTCTTACAATTACTCTTTATTTTCTGAGCATATTTCTTGACAAGTTTACAAATTTTATTTGTGAAAACGCTGACTTTATGGTATGCTAGTATCATGGAAAGAAAATGTAAGGGGTTAAATTTAATATAAATTTACAATGTTTCAACCTTCTTTTCATAAGAGAAAGGAGTTGGTAGCTTGCCTCTTAGTTCACATTCCGAACGGCTAATGGGGACTACTATCACTATTTCATTAGTAGATGAGCGAGCCGATAGCTTGATCCAGAAATCCTTTGATTTACTCAGAGAGCTCGAATACCGCTTCAATGCCAATAGCCAAGAATCTGAGTTGATGGAAATCAATCATCAAGCTGGAATAGCCCCCGTCAAGGTTCATCCAGACCTGTTCGAACTGATTTCACTTGGATTAGAGCATAGCCTAGCGCCCTCTAGCCATCTCAATATCAGCATTGGTCCCTTGATTCAAACCTGGCGTATCGGTTTTTCAGATGCCAAAGTGGCCCAACCCCAAGAAATCGAATCAATTCTCCCTTTAATCAATCCTCATTATATCGAGTTAGATTCTTCTACTTCTACTGTGTTTCTAAAACAGAAAGGAATGAAGATAGACCTAGGTTGTTTAGCCAAGGGTTATAGTGCGGATAAAGTTGCTCAATTTCTGAGAAAAGAGGGAGTGACATCTGCCTTGATCAATCTGGGAGGGAATATCCTGACTATTGGAAAAAATCAGGCAAGAGGGGATCAACCTTGGCAAATTGGGATTCAAGACCCAGCCAATCCGAGGGGAAATCACTTAATGACCATCCCTGTTGTCAATCAATCTGTCGTGACTTCAGGCATTTATGAACGTCACCTGACTGTCGATGGAAAAGATTACCATCATATTTTTGACAGCCAAACAGGTTATCCTGTTGAAACGGAACTAGCGAGTCTAACAATCATCTCTGATAAATCAGTTGATGGTGAAATCTGGACAACTCGTCTATTTGGAGAAAGACCTGCTTCTATCCTCTGGCAAGTCGAAAGTTTGGAGGGCATCGAAGCTATCCTCATCGATAAGGAAGGTCACCTAAGCTGTTCTTCAGGAATTCCTACTCTATAGAAACAAATGTTTCAATGGAGTTTTAAAATTGTATTATGTAAAAAGAGAAAGGAAATCTCATGTTAAAACTTATTGCTATTGTTGGAACAAATTCAAAACGTTCTACAAACCGCCAATTGCTTCAATACATGCAAAAACACTTTGCTGAAAAAGCTGAAATTGAACTTGTTGAAATTAAAGACATTCCTGTCTTCAACAAACCAGCTGACAAGCAAGTACCTGCTGAAATCCTAGAAATTGCTGCTAAAATTGAAGAGGCAGATGGCGTTATTATTGGTACTCCTGAGTATGACCACTCTATCCCAGCTGTTTTGATGAGCGCTCTTGCTTGGTTGTCTTATGGTATCTATCCACTTTTGAACAAACCAATCATGATTACAGGTGCCTCTTACGGTACACTTGGTTCATCACGTGCCCAATTACAACTTCGTCAAATCTTGAATGCTCCAGAAATTAAAGCAAGTGTCCTTCCTGATGAATTCTTGCTTTCACACTCTCTTCAAGCCTTCAACCCAAGTGGAGACCTAGTGGATCTTGATGTTATTAAAAAATTGGATGCCACTTTTGACGACTTCCGTATCTTTGTAAAAATCACAGAAAAATTGCGCAACGCACAAGCTCTACTTCGCAAAGATGCTGAAGACTTTGACTGGGAAAATTTGTAAGATAGGAGACCAAAAAGAATGAAATTTGTTGGACTTGTAGGATCAAACTACGATCAATCATATAACCGTAAACTCTTGGAATTCATCCGTCGTCACTTCAAACTCAAATTTGAATTAGAAGTTCTCGAAATTGATGAAGTTCCAATGTTTAACCAAGACGAAAAATGGGACGAAAGCTTCCAATTGCGTCTCTTGTATAACAGAATTACGCGTGCTGATGGTGTCATTATTGCTACTCCTGAGCACAACCACACAATCTCAGCTTCTCTTAAATCTGTTCTTGAATGGCTTTCATACGAAGTTCATCCATTTGAAAACAAACCAGTCATGATTGTGGGAGCTTCTTACTACGACCAAGGTACTTCTCGTGCCCAAGTTCACCTTCGTAAGATTCTTGACGCTCCAGGTGTCAATGCCTACACACTTCCAGGAAATGAATTCCTTCTTGGTAAAGCTAAAGAAGCTTTTGATGTTAATGGAAATATCACAAATGAAGGAACTGTTAATTTCCTTGAAACATGCTTGGACAACTTTGTAAAATATGTGGGAGTCGTTTCAAAATTGAAAAAACCAAAACCAATTGAACCAGAAGATTTATATTGTACAAATTCAATTGCAACTACCATCCAAGGTGTTGACCCAGATGATCCTGAATGGGTAGAAAAAGCAGCTGAACTTGTTGGAGCTGTTTCTGGAGATACTTACGTTAAATTAGACCACGGTATCTTGACAGTTAACCAACTTGACATGTTCTTGAAGGCAATGCCATTTGAATTGACATTTGCAGATGATAATAATCAATTCTTGTACTTTAATAACGCACACCAAGACCCAGATACAATGTTTGGTAAACGTGTCCGTGCTCAATCAGGAAATAGATTAGGAACCGTACACGGTACATTGCCAGATTCTAGAATGAAAAACGTTGAATGGGTTGTTGGTGTATTGCGTAACGGGGATCAAGAATATGTCCGTACAATTGTGCCGGGAACACCTGAAGGTGTTATTAATACCCATAATTACCAAGCAATGTACTATCCAGATGGTTCATATGCTGGAATTAATGAGATTATCTTTAATTTCCAACCATGGCTTGACTGGTACCTCAATACAACTGGTCAACGTCTAGTCGGTGGAAATGCTGCAGCTCCTGCTGGAGGACATGGCAGTGCAGATGCTACATCTGGAGCTTCTGATGCAGGTGATGCTGGAGGCCACGGTGGTGGCGCAGACGCTACATCTGGCGCAAGTAACTAATAATAGTTTTGGGAACCATATTGGTTCCTTTTTTAGCGAAAAAAAGACTAGCAGACAAAAACTGCTAGTCTTTTGGTTATTATTTTATCTATCCTTATTAAAAGAAAGAATATTTATTATGAATTTGGATCATCGAGACTACGGCCATGTAAACCCTTTTCACGTTGGACTTGACGTAGTTTTTCTGGTGTAACATCGTTTCCTTCTTCATCCACAATTTTGATCCCTTCGATGTGGTGACGAACAGTGCGACGATAACCTTCGATGTACTCCTCACGTAGTTTGGCCTGTTCTACTTTTTCTTCTGGGGTCAAGCCTTCTGTTTTTTTCTTTTTGGCAAGCTCGTTGATACGATCAATTTTTTTAGGATCCATGTTTCTCTCCTTTAAGATAAGATTTAATCCGTTCAACAGATTTTATTTGGTATTGATTTGGTTAAAACGTGCAAGTTTAGCTGCTTTCTTGGTTAATTGCGACAAGATTGCCAAACGATTTTGACGGACTGCTTCATTTTCAGCCATAACCATGGTATTCTCAAAGAATGCATCAATGACTGGGCTAAGAGCAAAGAGTTGTTTCAATTGCTGACTGGCAGTCCCTGACAAAATGAGTGATTCTACTGCTTCTGCCAAGGTTTTCTCTTCTTCATTCTCAAAGAGAGCTGAATCAACTGTAGCAACTCCTTCTGCCTTCTCAGCCAAGTTAAAGGCACGAGAAAGTGATTCAACAGATGGTTTGAAATCTTCTTCCTTACTTGCTTCTACAAGAGCACTTGCTGCTTCCAACATATCCGCCACAACAAAGTTTGATCCTGCAAGAACGGCTTCCTTGATATCTTTTGGAGTAGAACCCATCATCTTATCAACACGAGCCTTGATAAAAATCCATAACCTCTGCCTTATTTTCAATAAGTCAAGCTGTCAAATTTTCAAAGCATAAAGGCTATCAATCAACTCATCCATAGCAATGTGCCAAACCAAAGGCATCCAAGATACGAACCACACCTTGAGTCGCGCG